>NZ_DAOTWH010000109.1:0-4686 GCF_034435895.1 Chloroflexus sp. | reverse complement strand
CCCTCCCCCGCTGGGGGAGGGAGACATACCTCTCCCCTCAGCGGGAATAGGCAGGGAGGGTCATGTTATAGGCCAAATGAGTTGCTACGTCCGCTGCACCCTCCGCGGTCATCTCATCTCAATCAAGGATGGGCGCAGGCGAACCAGCCGGACGTTGCGCCATTGCACCACCAAGCCATGCATTGTCTCAGGAGGCCGCTATGGATACCGCCCACCGTACTCTTCGGTTTTGCCCGCAATGCGGCGCGCTGCTGCCGCCGGGTGATCCGCGTTTTTGCATCGAGTGCGGGCATGCGCTCAGCGCAACGCCGGCGATACCGCCGCCGCCGCCATCAAGTGCGGGACGCATGACGGTGCGCTTGCCCAATGCGCGCGTCGAGCAGAGCGTGATCGGCGGCACGGTCAAGCTGCCCTCTTCCGGCGCGATTCCGCCGGGGATGTGGGTGCTCGATGATCCGCCGTCAGCGCAAGCGGTGGTTGCGATCTATGCGCCCTTGCGCGCCGTCGTCGGCGGTTGGAGCGGGTTGAACGGCCAAGGTTGGCGGCGCGCGGAACGGCAGGCGCGGGCGGGGTCGCGGATGGCGTTTACCTTTGTGGCCGAACGGATCTGGTTTCCGGCGCCGGGGTGCGGCGGCGGGTTGCAATTACACGTGACGATTACCGCTACCGCCGAAGCGGAAGAGGGCCGCGAACGGCTTGGCTTTCGCTACTGCGAAGGCAGCAATCCGCCGATGGAGATCACGCATACCGAGTGGCGCGCCAGCGATGGTAAGACGGCGGTCGAGCACCCAATTCCGGCGATCCAGATTATGGCGCCACCCCGCATTCCGCGCGTCTCTGATCTGCGCGAGACGATCCGGCGGTTGAGCCGGGGGGAAGCCGACAGCTGGGTTGACGGCAGCGCTACGCGCGGCACTTACCAACTACTCGGCGGTGACGTGCAGCAGCGCACTCCCGCCGGACGCGGGTTGCTGTTGGTTGAGGTCGCTGAGCCTGAACGGCGGAATTGGTTGCAGCGCTTTTTCGTGTTGACACCCGGCCACTACCGCGCGCGGATTGAACGCCCGTTTACAGCCGATCTTGGCCAGTGGAAGCACCAAGTGAAGGAGATTCAACGCGAAGCGGCGAGCCTCGGTCTCGATATCGAGACGGATGCTGCCGTGGAGTGGTGGCTTGACCGCTACGGCTACGATGGCGTGATCTTCACCGGCGCGCGGCAGAAGTATCAGTGCGAACAGGTGATTGTCGCCTTCCGTCGCGGGCAATTGGTGCGGGTGTAACGCCCCTCACACCATCGCTTCCACCACCGCCAGCAATCGTTCTGGCCACTGCGCCCCCGCCAACCGCCGGTCGAGCCGGATTGATTGCTGGCCAAAGGCCAGCGCCTTATCACGCGGGAAACGGCGGCGCAGCCGTTCGCGCAGCGCCGGCGAGAGCAGCGTGGCCAGCCGGATCAGAAAAACATCGCCTTCGGTTGTAATCGAGACCACCCCCGCTTGTAGCGCCAACAACCGGATCTGCAACCAGAAGATCAGGTGCTGCACCGGTTCGGGCAACGGCCCGCCAAAGCGGTCGATCAGCTCTTGGCGCAAACCGCGCACCTCCTCGATGGTGGCGGCATCGATCATCCGCTGGTACACCGCCAGCCGCACGCGCTCGTCGGCGATGTAGGCAGGCGGGATGTAGGCGGTCAGCGGGAGATCGATCGTCACCAGCGGCGCCACCAGCACTTTTTCCGAGACGGTGGGCGCGCGCAGACTCTCGGCCATCTCAACCGCAGTGACAGTTGTGGTCTGATCGGCAGCGGCGGCGTCCACCTCGCGCTTGAGTTTGCGCACCGCCTGTTCCAGCAAGCGCGAGTAGAGGTCGAATCCGACGGCGGCAATGTGACCCGACTGCTCGGCCCCTAACAGATTACCCGCACCGCGGATCTCAAGATCGCGCATCGCAATGCGAAAACCGCCTCCTAATTCGGTCGCTTCTTGGATCACTTCCAGCCGCTGGCGCGCGTCAGAGGTCATAAACCGGGCCGGCTGGTAGAGCAGGTAGGCGTAGGCCCGCGTCGCGCCGCGCCCCACTCTGCCGCGCAACTGGTAGAGCTGGGCCAAACCGTAGTTGGTCGCATCGTCGATGATGATGGTATTGGCGTTGGACACATCGAGGCCGCTCTCAATAATCGTTGTGCAGACCAGCACGTCATAGCGCCCCTCGAAAAAGTCCATCATCACCCGTTCCAACTCGCGTTCAGGCAATTGGCCATGGCCGACAGCAATGCGCGCTTCCGGCACCAGCCGGCGCAACCGCTCGGCGACGTGGTAGATGCTCTGCACCCGGTTATGGACAAAGTAGACCTGCCCTTCACGTTCGAGTTCGCGCCGGATGACCTCTTGCACCAGATGATCGTCTACAGGCACAACATAGGTCTTGATTGGGATGCGATCTTCGGGCGGCGTATCGATCACGCTCAGGTCACGAATCCCAGCCAGCGCCATGTGCAGCGTGCGCGGGATCGGAGTCGCGGTCAGGGTCAGCACATCAACTTCGGCGCGCAGCACTTTGAGCCGCTCTTTGTGGCGCACGCCGAACCGCTGCTCTTCATCGACGATCACCAACCCCAGATCGCGGAACACCACGTCATTCGAGAGCAAGCGGTGGGTGCCGATGATAATGTCGATCTTGCCCCGCGCCAGATCGCGCACGATGGCATCTTGTTCTTTGGGCGAGCGAAACCGCGAGAGCATTTCCACCGTCACCGGGAAGGCAGCCATGCGTTTGCGGAAGGTATCGAAATGCTGCTGAGCCAGCACCGTGGTCGGCACCAAGATCGCCACTTGCTTGCCGTCTTGCACCGCCTTAAACGCCGCCCGCAATGCCACCTCAGTCTTGCCGAAGCCGACATCGCCGCAGACCAGCCGATCCATCGGCGTTGGCTTTTCCATGTCGGTCTTGACCTCGACAATCGCGCGCAATTGGTCATCCGTTTCGAGATAGGGAAAACTGGCTTCCAACTCGCGCTGCCACTCATTATCGGGCGAGAAGGCATAGCCGGGCTTGAGCTGGCGCTGGGCATAGAGGCGGAGCAACTCTTCAGCCAGCTCTTGCACGGCAGCGCGCACCTTGCGCTTGGTGCGCTCCCAGTCTTTGGTACCGAGCCGGGTGAGGGTGGGAGGGCCATCGCCAGCGCCGATGTAGCGGGTCACACGGTCGATCTGGTCAACCGGCACATAAATCTTATCTTCGCCAGCGTAGCGCAACACCAGATACTCGCGCTCGACCTCGCCGACAGTACGCCGGATCATGCCATCAAACACGGCAATCCCGTGCTCGATATGCACCACGTAATCGCCGGGCTTGAGCGAGCGCAAAAAGGCGTTGCGGTCAGCCAGATTCGCCTTGCGTCGCCGTTCGCTCAGCGGGCGGCGCTGGCGAATGCCGAAGATCTCGCTGTCGGTGAGCAAGATCAAGCGCAGATCGGGCAAGGTAAACCCGGCCTCTAGACCGCCATGGATGGGCACAAAACGACCGGGTGTCGTCTCGCCGGCGACCTGCTCGCCGACCAACTCTTGCAGGCGGGCAGCTTGAGCGGTCACCGCTACGACCAGCTCACCGGCGCGCACCTGCTCGACAATGGTCTCAATCAAGCGGCGGAGCTGGCCGCCGTAGAGCGGCGGCACGCCGAACAGCGGCGGCGCGAGCGCCCCGGCATGCTCATTGTGGCTCAGATCGGCGACGATCAGCGTCGCGGTAGCGGCCAGTTCCAATTCCTCCCAGCGCAGATAGGGGCGAGGAAAAGTGGACGGCAACTCACCCAGCGCCACCAATTGATCGCGGTACTCAGCGGCTTGGGTATCGATCTCGCTGGCGTGCTGGGCGAGCAGATGGGATTCGGCCAATAGCACCACACTACCCGCCGGCAGATAATCGAGCAGGGTGGCGGGTTGATCAACGAAAAACGGGGCGTAGAACGCGCGGCCTTCAAACCGCTGGCCCTCGGCCAACTGGGAGCGGGCGGCGGCCCACTCCTCGTGCACCTCGCGGCGCAACCCGCTCAGATCGAGCGCATCGATCCGGCGCAACGCTTCGGCAACCCGCCACAGCGGAATCTCGTGGGGCGGGCCAATCTCAGCCTGTTCCAACCGCTGCTCGCTGCGCTGGGTGGCTGGGTCGAACCGGCGCAAGCTATCAATCTCATCATCAAACCACTCAATACGCAACGGCCACTCATCACCCGGCGGCCAGACATCGAGAATCGCGCCGCGCCGGCTCACCTCGCCGGGAGCTTCGACCATAGCTGCGCGCTGATAGCCATTGGCGAACAACGTCTGCACCACCTGCTCAACCGGCAGCCGCATCTCGCGCCGCAACCGGATCGTGGCCGTATCAAGCTCGGCGGGCGGCAACGTTGGCTGCATCAGCGCCTTCACCGAGGTGACAATCACACCGCTCACCGCACCGGCGCGCAAACTGCGCAACACCGCCAACCGGCGTCCGATCACCTCAACACCGGGAGACATCTGCTCGTAGGGCAACGCATCTGCAGCGGGGAAAAGCCACACCTGATCGGGGGCCAACCACTGGCGCAGATCGTCGGCGGCGCGCTGGGCGCTCTCGGCGCTGAGAGTCACGTAGAGCACCGGCTTGGCCTGCCGGCGGGCCAACGCCGCCACCAAAGCCGGACGGGCCGCC
>NZ_DAOTWH010000108.1:0-17526 GCF_034435895.1 Chloroflexus sp. | reverse complement strand
ACCCCCAGCCCCTCTCCCACTGGCGCGGGAGAGGGGAGCGCAGCACCAAGCCCTCAGGCATCGCACAACGATCAACGGTTGTGCTCGACATTCCACCTGTCATTGCGAGCCGCCGCAGGCGGCGAAGCCATCTCCCGCGACAACGGGATCGACCCCTCACCGTACCCGCCGCTTCCCACTTGTCATTGCGAGCCGCCGCAGGCGGCGAAGCCATCTCCCGCGACAACGGGATCGACCCTCTCAACGCTACCTCTCGCCTGAGCAGGAGATGGCTTCGGGACTGCGCCCCTCACAATGACATGAGAATTGTCCTCGACAAACTGCTCAAATTATAGCCTATCCCGGTTTCAAACATCCGTTGCTAAACCATAACCTTAGCGAATAATCGCTTCAACCAACGGCAATGGCGGCGGCGGCGCGTCATGAATAGTATAGGCGGTGCGCAACTGATCGGCAACTGCCTCAACATCGCTTTGGCGCGCCGCATGAATGGTGAGAAGCGGATCGCCGGCAGCGACGCGCGTTCCGACCTTCGCCCACAAGACCAACCCAACCGCATGATCGATCGTATCTTCTTTGCGCGACCGGCCACCGCCGAGCGCATTCACCGCCAACCCCAACGCCTGCCCGTCAATAGCGGCAACAAACCCAGCCCGTGGCGCCGGCAGCTCGACCTGCACTGGCGCCGTAGGCAGCCGCTCCGGCTCGTCAATCACCGCCGGATCGCCACCCTGATTAACCACCATGGCCCGAAACTTCGCCCACGCCGCACCACTGCGCAACGCTTCGACGAGCATTGTCCGCGCTGCATCAGCATCGGACCGCACCCCAGCCATCTGCACCAGCTCGCTACCCAACACCAGACACAACTCAACCAGATCATCCGGTCCCGTCCCGCGCAGCGCGGCGACGGCTTCGCGCACTTCGAGCGCATTGCCGACCGCAAAGCCGAGCGGTTGCTGCATGCTGCTGAGCACAGCAGCCACCTTGCGCCCGGCGTGGCGGCCAATCGCTACCATGGTCTGGGCCAGCCGGCGCGCATCATCGAGCGTGCGCATAAATGCGCCTTGCCCATATTTGACGTCAAGCACAATGCAATCGGCGCCGGCCGCCAGCTTCTTGCTCATCACGCTGGCGGCAATCAGCGGGATCGACTCAACCGTGGCAGTCACGTCGCGCAAAGCGTAGAGTTTCTTATCCGCCGGGGCCAAATCGCCGCTCTGCGCAGCAACGACCAAACCCAACTCGCGCACGGCGCGGCGAAATTCTTCGGCGCTCAGGTTGGTGCGAAAGCCGGGAATGCTCTCTAGTTTATCAATGGTGCCGCCGCTAAACCCGAGGCCGCGCCCGCTCATCTTGGTCACCGGCAACCCTACTGCCGCCACCAACGGCGCCAGCACCAGCGTGGTCTTATCACCGACGCCGCCGGTCGAATGCTTATCGACGGTCAGCGGAGCAATATCGTGTAGATCGAGCATATCGCCGCTGCGAGCCATGGCCATGGTCAGATCAGCCGTCTCGCGATCGTCCATGCCGCGCAGCACAATTGCCATCGCTAGCGCCGCCATCTGATAGTCGGGAATCTCGCCAGCAGCATATCCTTTGACAACCCAATCAATTTCAGCCGTTGTCAATGCTCTGCCGTCACGTTTGGCGGCAATAATATCAACCATGCGCATCGCGGCCATTCCTTTCCCACCTTGCGCAGCGCTTCAACCTGCGCGCAACTCGCGGATCGCCTGTGGCACCAATGGTAACAGATCGCCGGCCACCACGCCGGCATCACCCATAGCTGCGCGGGCCTTGGCCCCAGCAGCGCCATGCAGATAGACACCCAACGCCGCAGCCGCAAATGGCGCACACCCCTGCGCCATCAACCCGGCAATGAGGCCGGCTAGCACATCACCCGAACCGGCAGTCGCCAAGGCCGGATTAGGGCCATCGTGAATCAGGGTATGGCCATCAGGCGCTGCGATCACCGTTGTCGCCCCCTTGAGCACCACCGTCTGCCGCCAGCGTTGGGCCGCCTCCGCCGCCACCGCCACCGTATCCGGCGTCAACTCGGTCACGCCGAGCAACCGGCGCATCTCGCCGGGGTGCGGCGTCAATACGCACCGTTCAGGAGATAACCGCTCGAACCAGCCGCTGGCGCTCGCCAGTAGATTGAGGCCATCGGCATCGATCACCGTCGGCGGCAATTCGACCGTTTTCTGCGGCAAATGCGCTATCGCTTCACCCACCGCCACAAACCCCACTCGCGCCCGGCTGCGCACCTGATCGAGACCAAACAGGCGCAACACCAACTGGCGGGTCACCTCAGCTTGGCCCAAGCCCGGCCCGATCAACAACGCCTGATACCGCGGCAAATCGTCGGCCAGCTCATCGACCGCCGCCGGCCCGATCGCCCCCCAATCGCCTTCGGCCACCGGCAGCAACGTCACTTCCGGCGGCACCTTGGCCAGCGCCAACACATTGCGCCCAGTCGCCAAGGTGACCAAACCAGCGCCCGAACGTTGCGCGCCGGCGCATGCGAGCGCCGCGGCGCCGGGGTAATTGATCGAACCAGCCAGCACCAGCACCTTGCCAAACACCCCTTTGTGCGCATCAGCCGGCCGTGCCGGCAGAAATGAGCGGGCCTGCGTTGCCGTCAACAATTCACTCATCGTCACTGCCTCATCTAAAGAGCCTAAACCAATCGGCGCAACCACGATCGTGCCGGCATAGCCTCGTCCGGGCCAGAGCAACAAACCACGCTTGAGCAAACCGGTCGCCACCGTCAGATCGGCCCGGATGGCGACGGTTGCCACTTGCCCATCATCGGCCGCTACACCGCTCGGTAGATCGATTGCTACCACGCGCAGATCGGCGCGCTGCGCGCGGGCAGCATTAACAGCGGCAATGATCGCGGCCAGATCGTCTGCCGGCGGGCGGGCGCCGGTGCCGAGCAGACCATCGAGTACTAACGTCGCTGCGGCAAGCATAGCCCTCAGCAACGTCCCATCCGCATCATCAGCCGCGTGTACTTCACGGATACCGCGCGCGCGGCAGGCCAGCAGGTTATCATCAACCCGGTTGCGCCGCCAGCAATAGAGCGTCACCTGCGCGTCGGCATCGGCCAAATGGCGAGCGGCAACCAGCGCATCGCCACCGTTGTTGCCGGGACCAACCAGCGCCAGCACCGTCCGCCCGGCCCACGGCGCGCAATGAGCAAGCGCAGCCTCCGCCACCCCAATACCGGCACGCTCCATCAATACGGCCCAATCACTGCCGGCGGCCACCGCTGCTTCCTCGGCGGCGCGCATCTGGGCCGCTGTCACTACAAACGGCGAAACAGATTCCATGCGCCACTCCACCACACAGGTCTCGCTACAAGCCCCATGCGACCACGCTAGCCAGCGCCAGATCACCGGTATGCGACAGGCTCACCGCCAGCGTTTCAATCCGCAAGGCAGCCGCCGTCTGCGCCGCGATCCCTGTCAGCCGCAACGCAGGCCGGCCCGCCGCTTCACGCACAACCTCAATCTCAAGCAACCCGGCGCGCGGACGATCGGCAATAACTAGCGCGCCTAAGCCACGCAACCCGATCCCTAGCGCCTTGGCACACGCTTCTTTGGCTGCCCACCGCGCCGCCAGCGCCTCGAAACGCAGCGTTCCATCAACGGACACACAATCGGCCTGCTCGGCGGCAGTATAGACGCGAGCGAGAAAGCGCTGGCCATAACGCAGCGCCGCTTGCCGGATGCGCGCCACTTCAATCACATCAACGCCGTGATAGAGCATCATCTTGCGTTATTGCGTCCCGACTAACGACACATCGGCCACCCGCGCATCGTAATCATGCCCATTGGCATAAATCTCAACGCTACGTAAATAACGGTAATCGGGCAACCAGCCTTCATCGCGCAGATCGACCCGAAAGCGCGTCCACGTTGCTGGATCAATTCGCTGATAAAAGACGCCATCGGCACGCACCCGCAACTCCTGATCACTGGCTGCCGTATAGAGGCACACCACCCGCTCTTCGTCAGGGTCAGTGGGACTACTGCGGCGGGCCACAATCCGGATCATAATCGGGCATTCGGTACCACGATCGCCGGCGGCCAACAATGACTGATAATCAATCCGCCCCCAGAGTGAAAAGACCAGCGAGCGGAACTCGGACACGTCAACCCCAGCGCCATTCACCCCCAACGACTGGCGAATACTTGTCACAAACCCGTTGACTTGCCCGCCCGTCCGGTAAAACCATGCCGCAGTCCGCCGGTCTTCGGGCGAGCAAGTGAACGCCGGATTCGGTGGCTGGCAAATCATCGCCAACCGGAAGAAGCCTCGTTGGGGCAGCGGCAGATTCGGCGTCCCTGAGACTTGCCACGTCGTCGCGCGCGGCAGCGTCGGATAATCGGCGCGGGTGGTATTGTTATATTCCGCCTCGGAAAAGAGGGAAAACCCGCCATCACGGATCAACTCCCAGCGCGCCGGCACCGGCAGACCGGGCAAGCCGGCCGGATCCACCTCAACGCGCTGGCCGGCGGCTACCCGCACCGGCTGGCCAACAACCCCATGCACGATCGCGCTGCTGGCACGCACCGCAATATCAGCGATCAGTGCTGGCCGGCCATCACTGCGGATAACGCGCCGTTCCGGCGGGTACAGACCGATGCTATAGCTGCCGCCGGGAGTGAACTCAACCCGCGCATCGCCAACCAATACGGTAAAGCGTACCGTTTGAAACGGCTGATCGGCGCGCAAGTCGTACCGCACATACCCACTGGTCTGTTCCAGCGTGACCTGCAAAGCGCCGCTATACCAGCGGGTGGTGCGCAGTTCGATCAAGCGCAATTCCGCGCCAGCCCACAAATCGAGCTGGCTGCCTTCAAAGAGGCGCAACGAGGCCACTTGACCATACCCGGCGTTCGGCAAGGCGCGCAACACATCGCCTTCACCAAGCTCTTGCTGATCGCGCGTACCCTGAAAGATCGTCCGGCCTGCCGGCTGCCAGACAATACTCTCATTCAGACTCCGCACGACCAATGTCGCCTTCTGCGTATCAGTCGCCGCAAGATACCACTGCCGCACACTCAGCGCTACCAGCGTGACGAGAGTCAAAAACAACCCCAGAAACGCAAACAGGGTCAACCATGCAATGCGCAGGGTGCGGCGTTGAGCAACCAATCGATCATCTGGCACAGTTGTTGTTCCCATACCGTGCATTATACTCGAAGCGACTTATCTGCCGGCAAGCGTCCCCATACCAGCCGGATCACAGAAACTTGAACAAACGTACTTGACAAAACAAGTGTTCGGAAGCTATAATTGCTACATCAGTTCTAGTTTTGTCTGCCGCAGTCCGCCGGGGCCGCGGCCTAATGAAAGGATAGCGGCCATGCGAAGACGCGAGATGTCTGATCGACAAGCGGAAATTTTCGAATACATCGTCAATTTCATCAAAGCGCGCGGCATCTCGCCATCGATCCGTGATATTCAGCACGGTCTGCACATCTCATCGACCTCGGTCGTTTCCTACAATCTCGACGTGCTGGAAAAGTTGGGCAAGATCGTGCGCAACGACAAGATCTCGCGCGGGATCAGCATTCCGGGTTTGTCACCGGCGCTGTTGAGCCAAGAGATCGGGCGCGTGCCCTTGCTTGGCACCATTACCGCCGGTTCGCCCCTGCCCGATCCTGAAGAGATTGACCACAACCGCGCCGAGCAGATCGTGGTCCCAGCCGATGTGGTGCCACCCGCCCGTCTCGACGGGGTCTATGCGCTGAAGGTGCGCGGCCAATCAATGATCGATGCCCTGATCGACGATGGTGATATTGTGTTGCTGCGCCGGCAAGAGACGGCCGAGAACGGTCAGATGGTTGCGGCGTGGCTGATCGACGAAAATGCGGTCACGCTCAAGAAGTTTTATCGCGAAGATGGTCGTATTCGCCTCCAACCGGCCAACTCGACCATGCAGCCGATCTATACCTCACCTAATAATGTGCGCATCCAAGGGCGCGTGATCGGCGTGTTGCGCAGTCTGGTGTAGCCGCCTGCATGCCCCTACTCTTGATCAGTCGCACAGCTATGCGGCAGATCACTATACGAGCAGGCGCAGCGTACACTGGCAGATCCGAGAGTATGTCAGGGCTGGATCATATACGGGCGTACGGGCGGGTTTGAAACCCGCCCGTACATCATCACCCGCCCGTACGCCATCCTATCTCGACCACATCAACTACGGCACCGGCGCTGGATCGATCGGCACCGGCATCGGTACCGGATCGACTGGCATCAGCCACGGATCCACCGGCGGCACAATCCACCACCAGTCGATCCGCACCCACATCAACAGCGCAAGCGCACCTACCGCCGCCACAAATCCCACATCGCTCCAGCGTGGTCGCCAGCGCCGCGCCGGCAAGGCGAGATGCGAGCTGAGCCAGAGCAAGAGAAACGTTCCTAGCCAGAAACCTAATAGAGTGGCGCGATACACCGGCATTAACACTGGCCCCTCCGGCGCATACCGGATGATGCCGACACTAAACTGCGACAAGAAGGGCACAACCACAAAGGGATCGTTTACACTGAAAAACGGCACTTCGGGTTGAAAGGCGGCTGGAATTACGGTTGTCACCGCTACAATCGCGCTAAATGGATTGAGGTAGAGCAGCCATGGCGGCGGGCTTTGGCCCATCGGGTTACTGAATTGCGGCCAAATTGACGCCACTAGCAACGGTACGCCGCACAAGATTAGCGCCAGCGTATAACTCGCAATCGTTGCCGGCGTCGTCCGGCCAAACAGCGATGAACAGAAGATCCCGATCGTGCCGAAAAAGAGCGCGGCGCTGCCTAGCAGCAACACCACCCAAATCAACGTGCGCAACTCGATCCCACCGAAGATTAACACCGTGCTAAACACCGGAATGGACGCCACAATCAACAGCAAGAGATAGCTGAGCGCGCCAATCAGCTTGCCCGCCAGCAGTTGGCCGGGTTTGAGCGGGGTGGCGAGCAGCATATCATAGGTCAACCGTTCCCGCTCACTGCTAATCGCGCCGCTGGTGAGGATCGGCGCCACCAAGACGATGAAAAGCATCTCGGTGAACGCTAAACCCTTAAAAAGCGCCTGCCCAATGTGCGAGCTGAGCACCACTATGCCAGTGCGGGCCTGAAACACCATATACTGGTAGATACCAAACGCACTGAGGATCAGCAGCAATAAAAAGACGGTCAGGATCAGATACGGGCGAAACCCGCGCATACGAGTGCGCGCTTCCCGCACCAGTATCGGATTGAGCAGTGGCCGGCGAATGTGGGTTGCCATACGCATTCTCACCGATAGCTCATGAAGACAATCGTCCCAAGGGCAGCGATGACGTTACCTGCTGCAATGGTGCAGAGTAGTCTTGCCGGCATACTTATCTCCGGCTTCAACTGTTGGTCTGGCCCGTGTCTGCCGTCAAGCGCAAGAAGAGTTCTTCGAGATTTTCACTGCGCGCGCTGAATTCGCTGACCGCGACACCGGCATTGACTAATTCAGCGAGGATCGCGGCGCATTGCTCTTCATTGAGCGCCTCGCTGAAATCGATGATTAGCGCCCGCGGATCGGCGGCGGCAGCGCCGGCGGCGCTCACCAGCGGGTGGCGTTGCAGCAGCGCTAGCGCCAAGACCACATCGCTCTCGCGGGCAATGCGCAACCGCGCCCGCGCGCCGGTCGCTAACTGCTGCTGCACCTCGGCCAGCGGCCCGCTGATGATCATTCGTCCGTGATCGATAATCCCGATCGCGTCGCATACCTCGGCTAATTCGCTGAGAATGTGCGAGCTGAGCATAATCGTCTTGCCCATATCGCGCAAGGTGCGCAGCAGTTCGCGTAACTCCACCCGCGCCCGCGGATCAAGCCCACTGGCCGGTTCGTCGAGCAGCAAGACCGGCGGGTCATGCACTAGCGCATGGGCTAGACAGAGCCGCTGCTGCATCCCGCGCGACAGGGTTTGCACGAATGCGTTGCGTTTATCGGCTAGATCAACGAGTTCAAGCAATTCGTTCACCACTTGCCGCAGCCGCGCGCCGCGCAACCCGTAACAACGGGCAAAGAAGTCGAGATATTCCCACACCCGCAGATCGTCGTAGACGCCAAAGAAGTCAGGCATATAGCCGACCAGCCGTTGCGCGGCGCGCGTCGTCAACCGCTCGCCCAGCAGACGCACCTCGCCTTTAGAGGGAGACAACAAGCCGGCCAAAATGCGCAGCGTGGTAGTCTTGCCGGCGCCGTTGGGGCCAATAAAGCCATAGATGCAGCCCTGTTCCACCCGCAAGTTGAGCCGGTCGAGCGCAACCAGCTTTTTATTGTAGCGATGAGTAAGATCAATCGTCTCTATTGCCAGCGTCATGGCATTCGCCCCTGTATGACCGGATCAACATAGACACACGAAAAGCTCTGACCTTGGTCAAGTCGTTGCAGACGAACCCGTATCACCCCATTGCCGTTGAGAAAGCGCGCCGGTTGCTCAAGGCCGGCGGACAGGTTTTGAATCATCGGATCGATCGACAACGCCTCCCACCGGCCCTGTATCCAATCGTACACTTCGATCCGGCCATTCCAGAAGACATCGGAACGGATGTCAAACTGCAAACTATTGATTTGCAAGCCCTGTAACGATCGCGGCAAGGTAAAGCGTATCACCGCCGGTTGCGGATCCGGCACCAACCCGACTTGATTACCAAAGTAGCACGGACTATTATTACCCATCTGCTCGAACGCAGCAGCAAAGCCGTTGCGCAGCTTGAACTCGCCTGAGATCTGGAGCTGGGCAATACCGCGCACCAGTGCCAGTCGCTGCATCGTTGCGCGTCGATCAACTGGTTCGAGCTGCGCTCTTTGGTCGCTGTACCAACCTAGCACCAGCGGCTGCGTGCCGTATGTGCCCGTGCCATACCCATACAACGCATCAAGGATGCGGCCACGCAGTTGCAACCCCGGCGGAACCGGTTGCCCTATTCGCCCGCTCTCGTCAAATTTCGGGCCATAAATGAGATAACTCAGCATAATGCCTTCAAAAGCATGCACCGGCCGCTCGAGCTGCACCCTGCGTCGTTCGCCCGGCGCAAGAGTCTCGATCAGCGCGAGATAACCGTTATACACTAAGGCCACATCTGCGAGCATTTGGTTGCTGCGGTTGATAACTTCACCCTGCGCCTGATCACCATTGACGGTAATCTGCGCCTCGAGACCGGGTGAAGGTATAATCCGATCAAGCATCACGGATTGTAACGACCATTGCGCCACATCCAACCCTTCTACCACCCGGCCATCAGGCGCTATCTGCACATAGCGTCCATTGGCTGGCGACCCTGCGCTCCACGGTCCCTGCAAGGCAATCGGACGCGCCAACGGCGTTTCCCCATCTGCGCGCAACCGGTAGGTCGAGCGATCGGGCGAAAAGATGCCAATAAAATCACGCTCGCGCGCTAGCCCCGGCTCAGTGGCATCGATCAACGAGATCTGGCTGACGATCACATCGCCGCCGCGCAGGTTGAAACCGACGCCATAAGCAATTGCGGCAAAGATCACCGTAATCGCCGGCACCACCACCCAACCGAGCGCCAACCGATCGAGCCGGCGCAAAACGAGATAGGTGACCGGCCCCACCATAATCAGATAGCAGCCGAGCAGCAAACCAAGCAGGGTAATAGAGGGCAGATCAAGCGCCGGCAAGCTCGTCAATGCGCTCGCCAGATTCTCTTCGATAAAAGTTGAATAGAGCTTTGCGCCGACACCCATTCCCGAGGGAATAAACGCAGGTGGCGGCAAGATGGATTGCCAAAGTTCACGCCAACCGGGCCAATTGCTCAATTCCGGCGTCGCCAGATCGAACGCGAGCACAGTGATAGTACCGTCGCCGTACCATTGGCCAAAGGCTAGCGGCGTTGGGCTATCAAACAATGGCAGGGTGAGCGGATAAACGCGGTGCTGCGCATCATTTCGCGGCGTTAGCGCCAGCAGCGTGAGCGGCGGATCGCTGATCGGCGGCAAGAGATTGCCCAGAGTCACCGGAACGAGATCAGCAGGCAACGACGCCAATATGCGACTGATACCGGCGTCACCATTCACAATCAATGTACCGCCGCGTAAGACCCATGCTTGCAAGGCGCTGCGCTGTGCCGGCGCCAATTCAGCGGCTGCGACATCGGTTAAGATCAGCGCATCAAACGGCGATAAGCCTAGCCCCTCCGCCGGAATGTCGGCCAGCGTTAACGGTACACTCGTGACTTTTATCCCATCCGTCAGTTGGATCGGAAGGCGCACGCCCCGCTCGCCCACGACACCCACCAATAATCCTTCACTGACCGGTTGCAAACGCGCTGACGCCGTGGCGATCTCTTCGTTATTGACCAATACGCGCACCCCCACTTGGCGAGGCACACCCTGTATGTGGAGATAGAGCGTCAATCCTTTGCGACTGCCGCCGGGTAAATCAATGATGGCGCTGTGGAATGGCCCATTCGGAGTGCCGGCCACAATTTCCGCCGTGCGATCAACCCCATTATTGGTCACCTCGATCACGACCGGCAGCCATGTGCCAGCGCGCGCAAAGCCTTGAAATGCGGGCCGCACAGTCAGCGTTACATCGGCATTCTGGGCTGCCGCCGGCGCCAGCCCCGCCGGCCCTATCACCACCAGAAACATCATTACCATGAGCCAACGCCACGCACGCTTGGTCTGCATGCGGCTTCCTCCCTCCAGCAACACCTGCACAGGCATTCCGGTTCAAGGACGTTCCCGGCACGGAAAAAGTTCCCTAAAAACACAACCACGCCAATCCCCAGCGCGAGGAGAGGCGCGGCGCGCAAAGCTGCGGTAGAATAGGGAACGGTTAGCGGCGCATACGGCGCGGCTGATAGCGATCGCGGATCCGAACCCGAATCGGCTCAGGCTGCACCCGACGCAGCGGAATGAACAATCCTCCGGCAATGAGGATGAATGCCGCCAGTAGGATGAGTGTGGTCATATGCGAATCCTTTCCGCTGCGAAGAGGTGAGCACCCGCAGAGGCACGTGCATAGCTTCAGTAGTGAGTAGTATAACGAAAAATTGTTACCACGTCCATACCATTTGGTGGATTTTTAGCGATTTTTCATTTTCGCCATCACGGGTACGAGAAACGTATGCTTGATGCTGACGCTATTCGGGCCGGTTTAGCGCCCGGCGCGACCCTGCCGGCCACTATTCACTGTTACGAACAGGTTGGCTCGACGATGGATCTGGCGCGTACGGCCATTGCGACCCTGCCACCGAGCGCCCTGCCGGTATTGATCGTCGCTGAAGAGCAAACGGCCGGCCGGGGCCGGCTTGGCCGGCGTTGGGTCGCCCCGCCGGGCAGCGCGCTGCTCTTTTCGCTCGGCCTCCGCCCGCCGGCTGCCGTCACGACGACACCCACCGCCTTGATTTGGCTGGCGGCTGTAGCGTTGCTCGAAACGATCGAAGCCGAAACGCCGCTACGCGCTGGACTGAAATGGCCGAATGACGTGTTAGTGCAGACACCCGCCGGCTGGGCTAAAACCGCTGGTATCCTGCTCGAAGGCGGCTGGGATAACGGCACGCTAGCGTGGGCCACTATTGGCTGCGGGATCAATGTCAGCGCCGCGCCTAATCCGCAAGCCACCCTATACCCCGCAACAGCCTTGACGATTGCCGGTGCGCCAGACATTGACCGGCTCGGCCTGTTGCAGGCATTGTTGCGCCGGTATGACTTCTGGTTCCGCCAGTTGCAAGCCGGTGATAGCGATCGGTTGTGGGAGGCGTGGCGCAGCCAGTTGCTTACCCTTGGCCAAACAGTCACGATCACGACCGGGAGTGGCACGATCCACGGCACGGCAGTGGATGTCACGCGCAGCGGCGCATTGCTCGTGCGCACGCCATCGGGCGCAGTGAGCGTGGTTGAGAGCGGCGATGTGGGCTTGATCGGCGGCTAGCAACCCAATTGGCAACCAAACTGCCATCTTCAAACGAAGCCGACGAGCCGAACCCGCAATGCAACCGCAATAAACGCAATACTGCTCTTGATTCGCGCTCACATCAGCCATTTTTCAGCTATCCATCATTGTGTCTGATATTCACGTATTTGGCGTGATATGGTATAGTAACAGTCGGTGTAGAAGATTATCACAAAGATGCCCGATCCGCGTCCGATCGCCGCAATGCGCGACGGTGACAGAAAACCGGGGTGGGTTCTGTATTGCCACGTCGCACAGCCCAAGCGAACGGCATCTGAAATTCGGAGCAGGAGGTTATGTTGGCTTTGCGCAGGCGCATTCTGACCAGCGCCGCTTTCATCATAAGTCTGATTGCTGTAGCCACGATGCTGCGTATTGCCTTTGAATGGCGTCAGGCGCTAGCTGATATTGACGCAATGATTATCACGCCGGTAACGTTGCCTACTGAAGCAAGCGTTGCGCCAACTCCCCAATCGATCACCTCTACCAACGAGATCTATGGCCCGCCGCCGGCCCCTCCGGCGGCGCAGCCAACCGTAGTCCCGCCACCGCCGGTTGACAACCCGCCGGCAGCAACGGCAACCGCTGAAGCACTACGGCTCAGCCGGCCCGAAATGAACATTCTCTTGTTGGGCACCGACGCCCGGCCTGATGATACCGGCCCCACCCGCACCGATGCGATTGTGTTAGTGCATATCGCCCGTGATACCGGGCGCGTCAGTATGCTGTCGATTCCGCGCGATCTCTGGGTGAGTTATCCCACCGGCGGCGAAGGCCGGATCAATGCCGCCTATGCGATTGGCGAGAATCGCTTCGGCCCCGGCGGCGGCGCGGCGCTGGCCAAATCGACGGTGAGCAAGTTGTTGGGCTTGCCAGTTGACTATTTCATCTTGATCAATTTTGAAGGGTTCAAGAAGATCATCGATCTCATTGGCGGGATTGAGATCGACGTTCCCCGCGCCATCTACGATCCGGCCTACCCCACTGAAGACTACGGCACCATTGAGGTCTCTTTCAATGCTGGTCGCCAGTGGATGGATAGCGAGCGCGCGCTGATTTATGCCCGCACTCGCCATGCCGATAGCGATTTTGGCCGCAATCAGCGCCAGCAGCAGGTGTTGATGGCTATTTTCCACCGTATCCGCGACCAAGGGCTGCTCCAGCAATTGACCAGCCTCGATGACTATACCGGCGCACTGCGCGGCTACGTGACCACGGATCTCAGTCGCCGCACCATGCTTGAACTGGCGAATTTTGCCCGCACGATTGATAGCGAGAATATTTTGCGCTACGCGATTGACTCGTCATCGATTGTCGAACTTGGCGGCGGCGCAACCTTCCGCGTTCAACCGCAAGCGTTACGGCGGATTGTCGCCCAGTTCACCGGCGAAGCCGTTTCGACGGCTGGCGGCGAGTAGTGCATTCCTGTGACCGAGCCTTCCGCTTCGACCAGCGTCTTTCGCAACATTGCGCTGGCGGCGTTGCTGATTAGTCTTGGCAACGTCGCCAGCCGCGTGTTGGGGTTGGTGCGCGAGCCGATTATCGCCGCCTACTTCAGCCGCGGTCTGGAAGTTGATGCGTTTACCTTGGCATGGACGCTGCCCAATGCCCTCTACGAGCTGCTGATCAGCGGCGCGGTCAGTGCGGCGCTGGTGCCGGTGTTTAGCGAATACGCCGAACGTGACCGTGATGAGTTCTGGCGCGTCGTTTCCACGGTCATCACCCTCGCGTTTACGATGCTGGTCATCGCCAGCGCACTGCTGGCATGGCAGGCGCCGCTTGCGGTGGCGCTGCTCGTTCGCCCCACCGAATCAGTGTTGCAGGCTGAAGCCGTAGCCTTGGTCGGTTGGCTGCTGCCGGCGGTGACGCTTATGGGGATTTCGGGGATCGTTACCGCTGTGCTGCATGCCCAACGCCGGTTTTTGTTGCCTGCTTTTGTGGCGGCTGCTTTTAACACCGGCATGATTATCGGGATTGTGACGCTAGCGCCGCTGGTGGGGATCAAGAGTCTCGCCGCCGGCACGTTGTTGGGGGCCAGCGCGCAACTCCTTATCCAGTTGCCGGGCTTGCGTGACGCCAAATTGCGCATCCGGTTCGATCTGCGCCATCCGGCTGTGCGGCGCATTTTGCGCCTCTATGCGCCGGTTACGCTTGGGATCGGTTTTTCACTAATCGGTGCGGTCATTGACCGCTGGCTGGCATCAGGGTTTCCGGCGGCGCTTTCGACCATGCGTTTTGCCACCACTTTGATCCAGTTTCCATTGGGGTTAGTCGCTTCGGCGGTGGCGCTGGCCGTCTTGCCAACCCTTTCACGCCAGAGTGCCGCCGGTGACGATCCGGCGTTTCGGGCCACGCTGGCGATGAGTCTTAAGATTGTGTTGCTGTTGATCCTGCCGGCCACCGCCGGGCTAGCCGCGCTCAGCCAGCCGATTACCGCCACCCTGTTCGAGCGTGGCGCGTTTGGCGCCGAAGATACGGCCATCACCGCGCTCGCGCTCCTTGGTTATTTGCCGGGATTGCCGGCAGCCGCGATCGATCAGATGCTGTTGTTTGCCCTCTACGCGCGCAAAAACACTCTCACCCCCAACTTGATCCAAGGCGCAGCCATTCTCTGCTATCTGGCAGTTGCTGTGCCGCTCGCTGAATGGACGTCGCTTGGCTTCTTGGGGTTAGTGCTAGGCAATTCGGCTCAATGGATCGGCCATGCAATCATTACCGCATGGCTGTTACAGCGATCGTTGCCGTTGGGTGGCTTGCGGCTAGGCGAAGCAACGATGAAAGGCGTTATCGCCAGCGGCATCATGGCGTTGGCTGTGAGCGGCATTGCCACACTGGGCCAGAGCTGGCCGCCACTCGTGCAGGTGGCAGTGGCGGCCAGCGCCGGCATCGCGATCTATACGCTGCTTGCCATCGCCTTACGGCTGGAAGCGGCAACCTTTTTACTCAACATCATCCGGACGCGGTTGGGACGGACGCCGTCGTCATAGGAGAGAGCGCTGACGCTATGACGCCCCATACAACCGTTCCTCAAGCGCCTGCATCCGCTCGACGAAGAGCGACAGGAAGCGCGGCGTATCAAACGCTACGACTGCCCGCGCGTTCGGTTGGCGGCCATCTTGGAGCATGAAATCGGCCACGGTCAAGCCCATTGTCAGCGGGCTGCACGTCTCGACAGTGACATGCACATCGGCATAGGTGGCCAGATCGGGCAGAAAGACCAATGCCAACGCCGCCGGGTCGTTGATGGCGCACCCGTCGTACCCAAAGTATCGGCGGTGAAACTCGATGTAAAAACGGGTCGCATCGGCGATAAAGCGCCCGATTGGCTTACCGGCCTGCGCCAACCGGTTGACCTCGCTCTCGTGCAGCCGCACCAGCCGGGTAATATCCCACGGCATAATCACCAGCGGCGCACCCGACGAGAAGACAATCTGGGCCGCATGCGGGTCGGCATACACGTTAAACTCGGCGCGCGACGTAACATTGCCATCGGCCCGCAATACACCACCCATCATGACGATCGCGCGCAACGCACCGGCCAGCCGCGGCTCTTTGCGCAGCGCCAACGCCACATTGGTCAGTGGCCCGACGGCGACTAACGTCACTTCGCCGGGTGCAGCCATCACAGTGCGAATGATAAAATCAACCGCATGCTCATTCGCTGGCTGTAACTGCGCTTCCGGCAGCCGCGCATAGCCTAATCCGCGCTGGCCATGAGTGTCGTGCGCCGTGGTCAGCGGACGCAGCAGTGGCCGGTCGCAACCCGCAAACAACGGCGCCTGCTGGCCGCCGCCCAATTCGAGCACGGCTAAACCATTCGCCACCGCCTCAGCTAAGGTGCAGTTGCCATGCACCACGCTCAAGCCGGCCAGTTCGATTTCGGGTGAAGCAAGCGCTAGTAAAATAGCTAACGCATCATCAATACCGGGATCGGTATCAAGAATGATGCGGTGGGGCGAGGCACTCATAGCGACTCCTTACAAGAGACAAATCGCACCACTGAAACGCTGATTACTATAGCATGGGATGTAGCACACATTGACGCCCTGCAAGGGGCGTGCCATAATGAGCGCGAGACGGCTGCAATAGGAGTTAGCATGCGCGCCTATCTCGATATCGAAACGGCCTACAACGGCGTCATGAGCGTGCTGGGGATCTACCGGCAAGACCGGGGCATCATTCAGTTGGTTGGCGGCGGGATTAGTGATATTGCGCTGTATGATGCGCTGGAACATGTAACGACCATTGTCACGTTTAACGGCAGCGGTTTTGATCTGCCGGTGATCAAGCGCCAGTTGCACGCCGATCTGCGCGCCGAATTCGCCCACCGCGATTTGTTGCACGAATGCCGCCGGCGCGGGTTGCGTGGCGGGTTGAAGGGCGTTGAAGAGAAACTTGGCATTGCCCGCGCCTCTGCCGGACTCAGCGGGCGTGACGCGCCGCGGCTATGGGATCGCTACGAGCAGTATGCTGATCACACCGCCCTGCAAACCTTGCTGGATTACAACCGCGATGATGTGGTGAATTTGGCGTTACTGGAGGCCATTCTTGATGCGAATGGCCCGCTGTTGGCCAATCCCGCCCGCACGGTGAAATTGTGGTAACTCGTCACTGATTTGAATGCCTGTGCAAGATCGCTTACCGATGCAACCACAACTACTTGATGGTCGCTACCAAATTGAACGACTGCTCGGCGAGGGGGGCATGGCCCGCATCTATTTGGGGCGGGATCTGCGGCTGAATCGCCCGGTAGCGATTAAGATTCCCCATCCCCATTTGATGACCGATCCCGACTTTCTGGCCCGCTTTCGCCATGAAGCGCATGCGGCAGCGATGGTGAGCCACCCCAATTTGGTCGATGTCTACGATGTCGGCCAAGATGGCAACCAGCACTATATTGTGATGGAGTATGTCGCAGGGTCAACGCTGAAACAATTGATCAACCGCGAAGCGCCGTTTGCCATCCCGCGCGCAGTGCGGATCGGCGAGCAGATTGCGCGCGGATTGCACGCCGCCCACCGCGCTGGGTTGATCCACCGTGACATTAAGCCACAAAATATTATCGTCACCGATGACGGGCAGGTGCGGATTACCGATTTCGGCGTCGCCAAGAGCCATCTTTCCACCGCGATGACCGAGACTGGCATCACGCTCGGCACCGTTGACTATATCGCCCCTGAGCAGGCGCAGGGCCGCCCGGCAACACCGCAATCCGACATCTACGCGCTAGGGGTCGTTTTGTACGAGATGCTCACTGGCCGGCTACCCTTCACCGGCGACACGCCGGTCGCGGTGGCGATGAAGCATATTAGCGAACCGCCGCCGCCGCCGCGCCAGTACAATCCGCATATCCCGGCTGCGCTTGAGGCGATTATCCTCCGCGCGCTGGCCAAAGATCCGGCCCTGCGCCAGCGCAGCGCGCTTGAATTGGCCGAGGAGTTGCGCTCGTATGAGCAACTGGTGACGCAAGCCACGGTGATCAACCCCGGCGTCGAGCCGCCGGCACAAGGACGGCCCGCCGCGCCGCCACGCCCCGCTCAAG
>NZ_DAOTWH010000107.1:0-18886 GCF_034435895.1 Chloroflexus sp. | reverse complement strand
GAGTCAGCACCGCCGGCAGCGTGGCGCTGATCCGCGCTGCCCGCGCGCGCGGCGTGCGGGTGACTGCCGAAGTCACGCCGCACCACCTCACCTTGACCGATCGCTGGCTGCTCGGCTGGCTGGAAGAGCGTAACAAAATCGAGATGGGCCGGCCCGGCGTGCATTCCGATCTCAGGCTACCATCGTGGCTCAATCCAGCTTTACTGCCGCCGTACGATAGTTCGACCCGCGTCGAGCCGCCGCTGCGCAATATCGAGCATGTCGAGGCGTTGATTGAAGGATTGCGTGACGGCGTGATTGATGCGATTGCCGTTGACCATGCGCCGCATGCGCTGGTCGATCGCGATTGCGAATACGGCATCGCGCCACCCGGCATAAGCGGGCTAGAGACGGCGTTGGCATTGGCGCTGACCCTCGTCCACCGTGGCGAGCTTGATATTGTCAACCTGATTGCTAAACTGACCGAAGGCCCGGCCCAAGTGATTAACCGCTCGCCGGCCAACCTGCGCCCCGGCGCGACGGCTGACATCGTGATCTTCGATCCGGAACGCAGTTGGGTGGTTGATCCAGACCAGTTTGTGTCGCGGGGCAGAAACACGCCGCTGCGCGGCCAGCGTCTGAAAGGGCAGGTCATGTTGACGATGGCCGCCGGCAAGATCGTCTTCCGCCGCGACGATTTTGGCCGGCAAGCGCAGGCCGCGCCGCAACCTTCACGACTAGAAGGAATTTTGGGCACGGAATAGCCGCATCCGTAACGATGGAATTCCCGCGCGCGGCGGTTTGCTGCGCGCGATACATTGCAGCCGCGCAGGTTATGCGCGGCTGCTGTTTCCCATGGTAAGATGCTTAGAGAAGGAGGGGCTATGAGTAATCCGATCACCATTCTCATCGCCGATGATCATACTATGTTCCGGCAAGGGCTGCGCGAAATCCTTGAACGCAAAGGCGGCTTTCAGGTCGTGGCCGAGGTGCGTGACGGCGCCGCCGCTGTCGAGGCAGCCAAAGCGACCAAACCCGATATTGCCTTGCTCGACGTTTCGATGCCGGTGATGACCGGGATCGAGGCGGCGCGCCAGATCGCACAGATAAGCCCGGAAACCCGTTGCGTGGTGTTAACCATGCACCGCGATGAACAGACGGTGCTTGAGGCGTTGCGCGCTGGCGCGAATGCGTATTTGCTCAAAGACGCTGATGCCAGTGAATTGATCGAAGCGATTCACGTGGTGTATCGCGGCGAAGCCGCGCTGGCGGGCAGCGCGGCGGCGCGCGTGCTCGATCTGCTGCGCCGCAACGACAACGCGCTGGCGCTTAACGAAGTGTTGACGCCGCGCGAACGCGATATTCTCGCGCTCGTGGCGCAAGGCGACGATAATCGCGCGATTGCGCTCAAGCTGAGCTTGGCTGAAAAGACGGTCGGCAACCGCCTGAGCGAAATCTTCCAGAAGTTGGGGGTGAGCAATCGCACACAGGCGGCGATTGTGGCGGTGCAACGGGGGCTAGTGCCGCCGCCGGAGTTGCGGTAGGGGTGGGATCGCCGGCCCCCCGGTCCCCGCTCCTACCTCGCGGCGGGAGCAGGGGAGCGTAGAACCGGACGTTGAGCCATCGTATAGCGATCAACGGTTCTACTCGACCAAATTTCTGTCTGCCCCTCAACCCTCCGGGAGAGGGCTGGGGTAGGGGCCAAGAGGCGGATTCCTGCACCGCATCACCCGGCCCTGAAGAGCCGGGCTAGGAGTACGAAGCCCGCTACGCGGGCTGCTGGCTCTCACCCCCCGGCCCTCGCTCCTACCTCGCGGCGGGAGCAGGGGAGCCGCTGGATGGCGAGGAAGGGATTGCAGGAGCGGAACGCAGCAGCGCCCCGCTCTCGCTGGCGCGGGAACAGGGCTGGGGGTGAGGGTGTCATCGTACTCACTGCCGGAGGCGCAGGGGTGTGGCGGATGTGCCCCCACCCCCGATCCCTCGCTGAGGGAGGGGAACGCGCCCCCACCCCTTGCCCCTCCCCCGCTGGGGGAGGGAGATGGGAATCCGGGACAAGATAAAGCTACTCCCTTCCTCTGCTCCCCATTCCCAACTCTCTGCGCCCTTTGCGGCTATGCGTTTAACATCTTGGCAAACTTCGCGTTCTTTGCGGCTTTGCCCCCTCTGCGACGCGGGTTGGGAATAGGGTAACATGCATCCGTGACTCCCAAAGCTATTTATCTGCGAGGATTTCAGTTCATAGACTGGTTGAATTTCACCCTAGATTGAGGAATCATGCTGACACTCACCGGCATTCACCACGTAACCGCCATTTCTGCCGATATCCGGCGCAATTATGACTTTTACACCCGTGTGCTGGGGATGCGGCTGGTGAAGCGTACCGTTAACCAAGACGATACCAGCGCCTACCATTTGTTCTATGCCGATGGAGCCGGCACTCCCGGCAGTGACCTGACCTTCTTCGACTGGCCGTTGCCGCGTGAACGGCGGGGGACGCACAGTATTACCCGCACGATGCTGCGCGTCAACGGTGCAGCGAGTCTGGAGTGGTGGGCCAAGCGGCTGCGCGCTGAAGGGGTGCAAACCGGCGATATAATCGAGCGCGATGGCCGGTTAACGCTGGATCTGGAAGACCCGGAAGGGCAACGGCTATCGCTGATCGATGACGGCGGAACTGGCACGTTTGTGCCGTGGGAGCAGAGTCCAGTACCGACTGAATATCAGATTCGCGGGTTAGGGCCGGTGATGCTCAGCGTGGCGCGGCTCGGCCTCACCGACGCAGTACTGCGCATGGTTTTGGGCATGCAACCGCAGCGTACCTATCCGCACCCCGACTTCCCCAACGACACGGTGCATGTCTATGCGATGGGCAACGGCGGACCGGCAGCGGAAGTCCATGTGGTGGCCCAACCACACTTGCCGCCCGCACAACCGGGAGCTGGCGGCGTGCATCACGTCGCTTTCCGGGTACCGACCTTTGCCGAGCATACGGCGTGGGTGCAGCGGTTGCGCGAATTGCGCATTCCCAACAGCGGCATCGTTGATCGCTACTACTTCCGCAGCCTGTATTTTCGCGAACCGAACGGCATCCTCTTTGAGCTGGCCACCGACGAACCGGGATTTGCTGTTGATGAACCGTCAGCAACGCTGGGCGAGCGGTTGGCGCTGCCGCCGTTCCTCGAACCGCACCGGCAAGTGATTGAAGCTGGGTTGAAACCGTTGGCGGTACACGGGTAATCGCCACAACCGGGAACTTTTCCCCATCACGATGGGAAGGCGGCCCCTTGGCCGCCTTTTTGCTACCCGGTATACTACCGGTGCAATCGCAAAAACCTTGCTATGAGTCGTGGAGGATGCCACATGACGATATTTGTGAATAGCTTGAAAACGGTTGGTCTGCTTGGCCTGCTCACCGGTCTCTTCATTGTGATCGGCGGCGCGGTTGGCGGCCAAATCGGTATGATTATCGCTTTCGTTTTGGCCATCGTGATGAACATGGGCGCGTGGTGGTTCTCGGATACGCTCGCGCTCAAGCTGAGCGGCGCACAGGAGGTTTCGCCGAGTGAAGCGCCCGACTTGCACGCGATGGTCGAAGAACTCTCGCGCCGGGCAGGCATCCCCAAGCCGCGGGTGTACATTATCGATACTGACGCGCCCAACGCTTTCGCCACTGGGCGTGATCCTGAGCACGGCGCGGTAGCGGTGACAACCGGCATTGCCCGGCTGCTCACCCGCGAAGAGTTAGCTGGCGTGATTGCGCACGAGCTAGCGCACATCAAGCACCGTGACACGCTGATCTCGTCGATTGCAGCAACAATCGCCGGCGCGATCGGGATGCTGGCCGATATGGTGATGTGGGGGATGATCTTCGCTGGTTTTGGCGGTAATGACGAGGAAGAGGGTGGTGGCATAGCCGGTTTGGTGGGTGGCGTGCTCACCGCAATGCTGGCCCCGATAATGGCCCTGATTATTCAGATGGCGATCTCGCGCTCGCGTGAGTACATGGCTGACGCTGGCGGCGCGCAAATTCTTGGCAGCCCATTGCCGCTTGCCAGCGCGCTTGAGAAGTTGGAGTGGGCGGCTGGCCGGATGCCGATGGATGAAGTTCGCCCGGCAACAGCACACATGTACATCGTCAATCCAGTGTTGGGCGGCTTGGCCGGTCTCTTCCGCACCCATCCGGAGACGCACAAGCGCATCTCGCGTTTGCGGGCAATGGCCAATCGCAGCGGCAACACTGCGCTCACGGCGTAATCTGCTCACGCAGCGCGTTATCATAGATTTCCTCCTTCCCCCTTTCGCGGGCGTCACTCAATGGCGAGTGGCGCCCATTTTGCGGTACAATGCGATTACAATCTTGCCGCACCCGCAGGCGCAGCGACGATGTGCCTTTGCGTAACGGACTCTCCTATGAAACGGTTCCTCCTTCTGCTTGTGCTCGCCCTGCTGGCCGGATGTATGCCAGTAGACGAGAAACCGCCAGAACTCAATCGGCCAACGGCCACACCGCACGCTACTACCGGCGCCACCAATGCGCCGCCGCGACCGCCCACACCGGTGACAGTGACCAATTCAGACCCAGCGGATGAAATCGCTCTGATTGACAGTTCGCGTCGCTTACCACGCGATCAGATCGAACTCGCGCGCCAGCTCGGTGCGTGCCGTCCGGCGCCAGAGGCATGCTCCGACGTCGCCCGCACCGATCCGCTTGAAGTACAAGTCGGCGAACGGCGCACCTTCTTCGTGACCGATTTCGGCACCGACACCCAGTACGAGATCACTGCCGAACTGCGCTACGCTGGGCCGGTGGTGTTGATGTACGTCGAAACCGGCGTGCCTTACGAACAGCGCGACCTCGAACAAACAGCGCGCGCGTTTGAACAAGAGATCTACCCGCGCACCCGCGAGATTTTTGGCAGTGAAGCGCAACCCGGCGTCGATGGCGATAACCGGATCACGATTCTCAACGCCGTCGAGCGCAGCCGCCAGATCCTCGGCTACTACTCGTCGAGCGACTCGCTGACGCGGCAAGTCAATCGCTACAGCAACGAGCGCGAGATGTTCTTTATGAACATCGACCTGATGCCGTTCGGCAGCGACATCTACCTCAATGTGTTGGCTCACGAGTTTCAGCACATGATCCATCAAAACGAACAGCCGGGAGGGGCGCTCTGGCTCAATGAGGGAATGTCACAGTTGGCCGAAGACCTCAACGGATTTCAGAGCGAGGGTTTCATCCCCCTCTACCTGCGCAATACCGACATTCAACTGACCGGGTGGGGCTTTGCGCCGGGCCAATCGGGCGTGCATTACGGCGCTGCCCACCTCTTTATGCGCTACATCTATGCCCAATACGCCGGCCAAGACCAACTGCGACCCTTAATCCGGGCCAACGCAGGCAATAACCTCGAAGCATTCGTCGCACTGGCCGCGCGCACCCGGCCTAACATCACCCATTTCCGCCAGATTATGGCCGACTGGGCAGTTGCCAATCTGATCAACGACCCCAAGGTGGGAGACGGGCGCTACACTTACGACACCGGCGCCGAATTGAGCAATTTGTTGCCGCGCACCGTGCGGCCAGACGTGATAGATAACCGCCATAGCGACGACATCGTGCAGTTTGGCGTCGATTATCTATCGTTGCCGCGCAACACGCGCACCGTCACCTTCCGCGGCGACACGACCGTGCGCCTTGCCGGGCAGATGCCGCGCGGGCGCTATGCGTGGTGGAGCAACCGCAGCGATGATAGCATTGCGACACTCACCCGCAAGATTGATCTACGTAGGGTCAGTTCGGCCACGCTCACTTTCGACACGTGGTTCGAGATCGAAGACGATTATGATTACGCCTTCGTCACCGTCTCAACTGACGGCGGGCGGACGTGGGAGACCCTGCCCGGCAAGTGGACGACCGACTACGACCCGCAGGGGGTGAATTACGGCCATGGATTGACCGGGTTGTCGGGGAGACCGGAGGCGAACCTTGAAGATGGCCTGCGCGGGCGCTGGGTGAACGAGCAGATGGATCTGACGCCGTTTGCCGGGCAAGAGGTATTGCTGCGCTTTTGGTCGATCAACGATCAAGGAGTGCATGCGCCGGGGATCATCATTGACAACATCGCCATTCCTGAAATTGGCTTCCGCGACGATGTGGAAAGCGGGGCAGGCGATTGGGAAGCTGCCGGCTTTGTGCGTATCGACGGCGATCTGCCGCAACAGTGGGAACTACGGTTGGTGCGCACCGCGACCAATGGCCAGATCACGGTGGAACCGCTGACGGTCAATGCTGATGGCATCGCGACGGCAACGTTAAACAGCGGCGAGCGTGGGGTCTTGGTGGTGATTGCGGTCACGCCGCACACCAGTGAACGGGCGCAGTACGAGGTGATCAGCGAGTAGCGACACCGGAGCACTGCGCACTGGGGCACAGCACGCTAGGGCACAGCACGCTGTGCCCATACGAGAGGCTACCGGTGATACTTACACTGAGAACACGCTGGCTGCTTGCCGCCATCGTCGTGATCGTCGCGGCGGCGGCGATCACTGTTAGCCGCACCCATCAGCCGCGTCGCCTTGCCCCGCTGGTCGCAAATTTCAGTGGGGGCGGGGCCGCGCCGGCGATCAGCCGGTCAATGCCGCCGGTGCAGGTTGACACACTGCGGATCAGCGTTGCGCCACAGGCACTGCCAAGCGATGCCAGCCTCGACGCGATCACGGCAGAACTGTACACGGCGCTCGCCTACGTCAGCGCGCGCACCGGAACGGCGCCGGCGGGGCCAATCACGGTGCAGATCCTTGCCGACCCGCAGTGCGCCTTGCACGGCGCCGCCTATACTCAAACTCGCGCAGTACAGGTCACCACGTGCGCCGCCATTCCGCCAGCGCGCGCCGTCAACATTCTCGCCCACGAATTTGTTCACCAACTGGCCCATGACTACTACGGCGACGCTCATCTGCGCAGTGACCCGATCTTACTCGAAGGCTGGGCCACGTGGGGCGCAGGATACTACTGGCTGGGCCGGCACGCCACCTTCCGCGCCTTCCTTGGCGGGCAAGCGCCGCTGCCGTTGGCAGCCGATCATCGGGGCCGGCCCGCCGCCGAGATGAACGCTCTCTACTACCAATGGGCCAGCTTTGTCGAATATTTGCTGGTCACGTATGGCCGCAACGCCTTCGACCGGCTCTACCGCAGCGGCAATGGCGTTCCCGGCAGCGCCGACTATCAAGGCGTCTACGGGGTTGATTTGGCAACCCTCGAAGCCGGGTGGCGGGAATGGTTGCGGTAGCGGCCTAGCGAGGGGCAAGGCATACCTTGCCCCTGCCATATCAATCACCCGGTATATGAGTGCGGCGGGCAACGCCATCGGCAATCGCGGCTCGGGCCACCGCAGCAGCAATAGCCGGCACAATCTGCCGGTTAAAGACGCTTGGCACAATATAGTCTTCGTTCATCTCTTCGGGCGGAATGACATTAGCCAGCGCATCGGCAGCGGCAAGGCGCATCGCCGACGTAATTTTACGGGCATTGACATCGAGCGCGCCGCGGAAGATGCCGGGGAAGCTAAGCACATTATTGATCTGGTTTGGCTGATCACTGCGTCCGGTCGCGACCACACGGGCATACTGGCGCAGCATATCAGGATCGCCTTCGGGGATTGGGTTCGCTAGCGCAAAGATGATCGGATCGGCGCTCATTGAACGCAAGTGATCAGGGGTGAGGATATTGCCCTTCGAGACGCCGATAAAGATATCGGCCCCACGCAGCGCGACAGCCAGATCGCCGCGCCGGCACTCACGGTTAGTTTGTGAAGCGATAATGCGTTGCATCGGTGTCTGGCGGGCGTAATCACCCTCGACCAAAATCCCAAACCGATCCACCGCCGTAATCTCACCGACGCCGGCCTCGAGCAGCGTGCGAATAATCGCGGTGCCGGCAGCGCCGACGCCATTCACCACCACTCGCACATCGGCCAACGGCTTGCCGACAAGGCGCAAAGCGTTGCGCAGAGCGGCCAGCACCACCACAGCAGTGCCGTGCTGATCGTCGTGCATCACCGGCAGATCAAGGCTCTCTTCCAGCCGGCCTTCGACGATGAAGCAATTGGGGGCAGCGATATCTTCGAGATTAATGCCGCCGAAGCTCGGCGCAATCTGCTCAACCGTCTGCACAATGATATCCGGGTCTTGCGAACGCAGACAAATCGGCACTGCATCGATATTGGCCAGCTCTTTGAACAGGATCGCCTTGCCCTCCATCACCGGCATGGCCGCTTCGGGGCCAAGATTGCCCAAACCGAGGATCGCCGAGCCATCGCTGACCACCGCCACGCTATTCCCCTTCCACGTCAGCGAATAGACCTTTTCAGGATCGTCGGCGATCGCGCGGCAGACGCGGGCCACCCCCGGCGTATAGGCCAGCGAGAGGTCATCGCGGGTCTTGAGCGATACGCGGCTCTGGGTGGCAAGCTTGCCGCCGAGGTGGGTAAGGAGGACACGGTCGCTTACCTGAAGCACTTTGATGTTTTGGAGCGTGTTGATTGCGGCTACCAGTTGCTCGCCGTGCTGTTCATCTTGCACGCGCACGGTAATGTCGCGCACAAGAATGTTGCGTTCGGCGCGGACAATATCGATCGCGCCGATGTCGCCGCCGACCTCGCCGATCAGGGTCGTGAGCCGGCCCAGCATACCGGGCCGATTTTCGATTTGGCAACGCAAGGTCAGCGTATAAGCCACCCCAACGGACATACCCTTCACCTCGTTTTCTGGCTCAAAGATACAAAAATGCCCGTCACAGCGACGGGCATCACTGCCTTATTCTTGTATAGTACCACAAGTAACAAACGTGGTGAGCAGGGATTTCCGGCCGCTAGGGTGATGAAGCCTGCGGCGCGGGGTGGAAAGGCTCAACCCGTCCTTGCCCGACACCCGTCGCCCGGCCGAGAAGGGCCGGGCGACTATTACGAAGCCCGCGGCGCGGGCTGGGTTAGAATAGCCACAAAGAGGCACAAAAGGCACTACATGCATTCTCTATCTTGCATCTTTTGGTGGCTATTCATACGGACCAGCAGCCAGCGGCCCGCGCCCCGCACGGCCCGGCTACCCTGACTCAGCCCGCTGCGCGGGGTGGGTGGGCATTGCCCCAAAGAGACACAAGAAGCGCAAATGGGATAGCCGCAAAGCGATACAACAGACACAATATGCATGCTCTATCTTGCGTCTTTTGTGTTTTTTTGCGGCTATCCATGCGGGCCAGCGGCCCACGCCCCGCCACCGAGTGCGGGCGGTTCGCCCGCCAACCACACCTCGCATGCATGCTATATTTCGCGTCTGTGGTGGCGTTTGGCGGCTATTCGCAGCTTTTATTGCCGATACTTGCGCGGCGCGACTCCCACGGTACGTTTGAACGCTTTGCTAAAAGCCGCTTCCGAATGGTAGCCAACCTGTTCGGCAATCTCGCTCACTCGCGCATGGGGATGTTCGGCCAGCAACCGAGCAGCTAGTTGCATACGCCAGCGGATGAGATAGGCGATTGGCCCTTCGCCAGTCAGGGCAGAGAAACGAGCAGCAAAGGCCGATCGCGAACAAGCCACTGCCCGCGCTAACGTGGCGACTGTCCATGGCTGCTGGGGCTGGCTGTGGATGAGGCTGAGCGCTTTACCAATCAGTGGATCGTGCAGCGCACCCAACCAGCCGCAACGCTCCACCCCCTGCAATTCAACCCAACGCTGGATGATCTGAATAAACAGAATATCGGCCAACCGGCGCAAAACTGCCTCTTTGCCGGGGCGGGCGGCTTCGGCTTCGGCAGCCATCAAGGCCAGCACGCTGGCAAACGCGCCAGCTTCGCGATGCGGAATATGGACGATCCGGGGCATCTGTTGCAGCAGCGGCAACAGATCGCGCCGCTCAATAGCGAACGTCCCGCACAGCACGATCGCCGTTGGCTGATCGCTCCAGCGCATCAATGCGCAGGTTCCCCACTGATCCAGTTCAAGATTGCGGAAGAGCGGCGCGGTAGGCGTCTCGCAGAGGATATGCTCATCACCGCCCGGCAAGAGCAGCACATCACCCTCACCCAATGGCAGCAGGGCATTATCACCGGCTAACTGCACGTAGCCATTGCCGCGATGCAGCACGTGAAAGACCGCGCACGGGCGTGGCGCAAAGTGCAAGCCCCACGGCGATCCTAGTTCAGAACGGCAGTAAACGCTGCTGTTGAGGCGTAGCGTATCGAGGATGTGGGTGAGTGCATCCATGATGTGTGGACGAATGGCAAAAACTTACGGATAGATCACCATAGATCATCCAGCATTGTTCCATTATAGTCGCGGTATGAGCCATCTGCCAAGAGGAGAAACGCCGATGCACCCACCGCCGGAAGGGGCGCAGCCCTTCATCTACACACTGCTGGTTTTCCTACACATCTTTGCCACTATGACAGCGGTTGGCTTAAACGCCAGTTACGCCATCTGGATTGCCCGCGGCACGCGTGATCCAGAAAGTTTGCCGTTCGCCCTGCGCGGCGTCAAGTTTATTGATGACTATATAGCCAATCCGTGTTACCTCATCGGAGGTATCACCGGCGTGCTCATAATTGCAATGGGCAAGATCGTCGCGCCATTTCTGTGGGTAGCAATTGGGCTCTACGTGGTAGCGATGGCGCTCGCGTACGGAGTCTACACCCCCTTGCTGAGCCGGCAAATCAGGACGCTTGATACCAAAGGGAGCGGCGACCCGGAGTATCAGGCGTTAGCGCGCCGTTCCAATCAGGTTGGCGTCGCAATGGGCATACTGGTCATCATTATTCTGGCGCTCAAAATCTTTGAACCGCCGCTCTGGTAAGCACACGCTAGGAGCAATTGTATGCTGAGCATCCGGATCGTCCATCTCATCTTCACCTTCGCGATTGGGCTTTTTGCTGGCCTGCTCTACACTTTCGAGCAAGGCGTGATCCCGACGCTAGCTACGCTGAACGCCACCGAGTACGTGCGTATCGAACAGGGTCTGATTCGGGCACTCGACGCCTTTCCAACCGGCGTCATCGTCGTGGCGAATCTCGCGATGTGGCTGCCGTTGTACCCGCTCGTCCGGCTATGGTCGAAGCGCCACACAGCCTACTGGCGACTCACGGCGTTGGGATGGGTGCTGTTCTTTTTTGGGGTTGGCGTCTTTACGATTGTACTAAACGTGCCGATCAACAATGCCGTTTTGGGATGGGATCCGGCAGCGCCGCCAGCGGATTGGGCACAAGCGCGTGAGGCGTGGAATCAGTTGAATGCGATCCGGACGCCGATCAACTACGTGAGCTTTGGCTTGTTGATCTGGGCAGCGTTTATGGCAGGAGAGGCCAGTGCATAAATGATGACTACGTCGTTTTTTGGCAACGACGTAGGTGACGCTCTCTACGATTGCGAGCGTGGATCGGAACCTAACGCTCATGCGTTCTATCTGCTATGGACAGAACGCATGAGCGTAGTGTGGTTGATGGCTTTGAGATACGTCGTTTCACCCTCACCCCCAGCCCCTCTCCCACTAGCGCGGGAGAGGGGAGCAGAGATCAGCTTTGAGGCATTGTACAGCGATCAACGGTTGTACTCGACCATAACGCAGTCCGCTGCGCGGGTGATGCCCCCACCCCTTGCCCCTCTCCCGCTGGGGGAGGGGTGATGGAGAGCGCAGAGCCGGGTGTTGAGGCATCTCACTATTCCACGGTTAGTCGCAGCCAAATTTCTGTCCACCCGCCGAGATCCGCTGACCCAGCCCGCTGCGCGGGGTGGGTGGGCATTGCCACAAAGAAACACAAAAGGCGCTACACGTGTTCTCATTTTCGCGTCTTTTGTATTTTTTGTGGCTATTGATAACCAGCACCACTAGCAGACCGTGGTACAATGCCGCCAGACACACGTGCCACAGGAATACGACCATGAATCCTGACATCATCCGGATCATTGTGGCGCTGATCATCGCGGTGTTGCTCTTGGCGCAATTTCAGCGCAGCGCGGCCGGTTCGCGGCGGCGGCTGGCGTTTGGGTTGGGAGCGGCGGCGATGGTCGTGATTGCCACGTCAAATATGGTTACGGCGGCGCTGTTGCCGCTGATGGTTGTGGGTGGCGGATTAGCGCTGGCAGCGGTATGGTTGCTCTGGCAAGCATACCAATGCGGCGAGCTAGAGGATCGCTTTAATCGCGCCCGGCGCTACTTAGAATCGGAACGGCGCCGCTATGATGAACACAATCGGGGAGGTTCGCGCGATGATTGATCTAGAGATGATTGGCCGGCGGGCGAAGAAGGCGGCGCGCGCGCTGGCGAATCTGGCGACTGAGCACAAGAATGCCGCGCTGCACGCGATTGCCGATGGCCTGCTAGCGCGGCAGAGCGAGATTCTTGCCGCGAATGCGGCTGATGTGGCCGATGCCGAGCGGGCCGGCACACCGCCGGCGATTGTCGATCGCATGCTGTTGACTGAAGCGCGGCTACAGGCGATCGCCGACGATTGCCGGAAGGTGGCTGAGTTGCCCGACCCGGTGGGTGAAATCTTTGATCAGCGCGAATTGCCGTCGGGGTTGCGCGTGTATAAGCGGCGGGTACCGATTGGGGTGATCGGCGCGATTTACGAGGCGCGCCCGAATGTGACGGTTGACATTGCCGCACTGTGCCTCAAGGCCGGCAATGCAGTGATCTTGCGCGGCGGCAGCGATATTGCGCGCAGCGTAGCCGCAACGACGACGGTCATTGCCGGCGCCTTAGAGGAGGCCGGCCTGCCAGTGTTTGCGGTGCAGAGCATTACCGATCCCGACCGCGAATTGGTACGGCAGTTGTTGCGGCTCGATCGCTATGTGGATATGATCATCCCGCGCGGCGGCGCCAGCTTGCACCGCTTCTGCGTTGAGAACGCGACGGTGCCGGTGATTGTCGGCGGGATGGGAGTTAGTCATATTTATGTCGAGCCAAGCGCCGACTTTGCCCGCTCGGTACCGGTGATTGTGAATGCCAAAGTGCAGCGACCGGGAGCATGCAATGCGCTCGACACGCTGTTAGTGCATCGTGACGCGGCGCCGGCCTTCTTGCCGCTGGTCGCCGCAGCGTTGGCCCAGCATGGCGTCGAGATGCGCTGCGACCTTGAGGCGTTGGCGATTCTGGCCGATACACCGGGCAATGAGGCTTGGAATGTCAAACCGGCTGAGCCGGCTGATTTTGGCCGTGAGTTTTTGGCGCTGATTGTAGCAATCAAAGTCGTGAGCGATATTGACGAGGCCCTCGATCATATAGCCCAATATGGCGGCCATTCGGAAGCGATTTTGACCGGTGATCCGGCCAGCGCGGCCCGTTTCACCCGCGAAGTCGATGCGACGGCGGTCTTTGTCAATGCCAGCACGCGCTTTAATGACGGCGGCCAGTTTGGGTTGGGCGCTGAGGTAGCGATCTCGACCAACCGGCTGCACGCGCGCGGGCCGATGGGGTTGCAGGAATTGACGACGTATACGTGGATCGGCGAGGGAGATTATTTGGCGCGGGCATAAGAGCGGGCAACGCATACGTTGCCCCGGCTGCGGGTGCGAGCATGACGACATTGCGCTTGGCCCATCTTTACCCTGATCATATGAATGTCTATGGCGATCGCGGCAACGTGATCGCCCTGCGCCAACGCTGCCTGCGGCGCGGGATCGAGCTAGAGATCATTCCTGTAAATCCCGGTGATATGATTGATTGGGGATCGGTCGATCTGGCGTTTTTCGGCGGCGGGCAAGATAGCGGGCAGGCGTTGATCACCACCGATCTGATCGAGCGGCAGGGGCCGGGATTGCGGGCCGCGATTGAGAACGATCTGGTGATGCTGGCAATCTGTGGCGGCTACCAGTTGCTCGGCCACTACTTCCTGACCCACACCGGCGATCGTCTGCCCGGTTTGGGGGTGCTGGATGTGCATACTATCGCCGGCAAACAGCGGATGATCGGCAATATCGTGATCGAGGTCGATGTCGGGCAGGGGCCGTGGCGATTGGTGGGGTTTGAGAACCATAGCGGGCGCACCTTCCACGGGGCAGGCGTGAAGCCGTTGGGCAAGGTGCTGGCCGGTTACGGTGATAACGGCCAAGATGGCTGGGGCGGCGCGATCTACCGCAATACGTTTGGGTGTTATCTCCACGGGGCGTTGTTGCCGAAAAACCCGCAACTGACCGATCACTTGATCGGGCTGGCGCTGCGCCGGCGCTACGGCGCGAACGCCGAACTGGCGCCATTGCCTGCCGAACGCGAATTGGCAGCGCAGCGGATGATGGTGCAGCGATTGATTGGGCGGGTGTAGGGGAATAGAACACGGATAAACACTGGTGCAACGGATGAACGCGGATCGTCGTTGGGCTGTACCGCGGAACGATAATCCTTCTTTGGAGGAGATAGCATCATGCGCATCACAACCACTGGCACGCCAACCGAAGAAGAAGCTGCGGCGGCGATCGCGGCAATTACCTTGTTGCTCGCAGAAGCGACGGCGCAAGCCGATCATACGCCTGCTGCACCACCGGCGCGCTGGCGCGACTCGATGCGTTTGATGGCGCAGGGGTTGCAGCCAACACGCGTTCCTGATACGCCGCGCTGGTCAACAATCGAGCGGCTGCGCCGGGCCGGCAAGGGTGGCATAGGGATTGTGGGCCTGTAACCCCCTGCTACCGCTGGTTCAAGGTCGAAGCAAAGAGCCCAGCCCTTCAGAGCCGGGCTATCCTTACGCAGCCCGCTGCGCGGGCTGATGGGTCTCACCACCGGCCCCCTTCCGCTAGAGGAGGTTGGATTGGATAGCCACAAAAAGACACAAAACACACAACATGGGGGGTACGCTTTACGTCTTTTTGGGGCGATTGCTCACGCTCCGGCAGCGCCCGGCCCTGAAGGGCCGGGCTATCCTTATGCAGCCCGCTGCGCGGGCTGATGGGTCTTACCCCCCGGCCCCCTCTCCCACCTGACGGCGGGCGAGGGGGAGCCGCGTGGTTTGCGGGAAAGGCATAGGAAAGCGAGAGGCAACAGCGTCCCTCTCCCGCGCCAGTGAGAGAGAGCTGAGGGCCAATCACAAAGGCGCAAAGCGAGCAAAGGCGGTCAACGCCACGACGCCAAGGGGGCAAAGGCGCAGAGAGGCTTAACGCAAAGGCGCAAAGCACGCCGAGGGCGCAGAGATCTTTGGGATGATGATCATTCTCTGCGCCCTCGGCGGCGAGCACCCATCTCCCCTCCCCCGCTGGGGTTGAGGGGCAGTGGTGGGGGCTTCCCGCCCTAGCGAGAGCGGGAGCCTACCCCCATACCGGCAATCAACTCACAACCGGCAGATCCACCACCTCGATATTCTCAAGCCCGCCGTAGATCGTCCACCATGGCTTAGCGCCTTTGGCCAGCGTTTCATTCAACGCGGTAATATTGGCCACGCCGCGATCTTCAAGCCATGCCTCCAGCGCCGCCAGCCCCTGCTGGGCATAGACCGGGATACCATCTTGCCACGTGGCGCGACCGCACAACACACCGGCGAAGGGCGTCCCTGCTTCGGCAGCCAACTCGAGCGTCTCGCGGAACACCTCATCAGAGACGCCAGCGCTCAGGTAGATGAACGGCTTACAAGCTGCATCAGCAGCCTGCCGGAAGTATTCTTTCGCCTCTTCGCGGCTATAGGCCTTTTGGCCGCTAAACACGCGCATCCCTTCAACAAACTTTACATTCACCGGCACTTCGACCTTGAGCACATCGACGCCATACTGCGGCTTCGAGAACTCGGCCATATAGGCAGTGACATACTTGGGCTTCACCAGCGCAAACTCAAAGCTCTTCTCATCGCCAACCGTATCATCGTAGGCAATCGGCTCCAGAAAGAAGGGAATATCGTTCGCCGCACACTCAGCGCCGACACGCTCGATGAAGGCGTGTTTCACCTCGTTGATAGCGGCATCGTCAAAGGGGTTATAGTACAGCAGAATCTTGATCGCATCGGCGCCAGCTTCTTTCAGGCGACGCACACTCCAGACATCGAGCAAATCGGGCAAGCGACCACGCACTGAAGCGTCATAGCCGGTCTTCTCGTAGGCCAGCAAAACACCGGTGCTAGGAGCGCGCTGGGCAATCGCCGGCAAGCCGTACTCCGGATCCATCAAAATGGCGCTCGCGTGGCGAGTGAGAATGCGGGTGACAGCGGTTTTGAATACCGTCAGATCCTCGTTCGATGCATCCGCACCGCGCGCTTTCGCGATTGCCTTTTTCAGCGAACCGCGCTGATCCATCGCCGCCGCTGCAATAATGCCATTGGCGTCAGCACAGGCTTGAATCCCATTAAACTTGCCCCGCGTCATCTTTACTTTAGCCATTGGACAACTCCTTGTTTACATCATCGAGCAGCAACCAGCGTGATCGTCTGGCAGAAGGGAAAGAGCTTGCGTACACAGACTGGGAAAGAGCAGAGCGGCAACACCCTTATTATACTCGATTCACTTCCAAAGCCGGTAAAATATGGTACAATCGAAACGTATTCCCCCAATGCGCATGGGATAGAGACACGGGGAGGTTGTATGAAACAGGTGATCGGTGTCTTCACCTTTCTGCTTGGTCTGATTATCGGCTTGATCGGCGGTGCAGCCTTGCTGGCCTACGCCTATCAAGCAGCCGGCCTGTATCCGCCCGACGATGCAACGATCAAGTTCATCGCCCGCGAGCGGGGCTGGCTCCGCGATGATGTGTAGGAGATGGCCAGCGGCGCGGTGGAGGCGATCGCCTTCACCGCTGTGCAGTAAGCAATTTCTTGTATTCCCATTCGTCATGTGAGGGCGCACAAGGAGGTGCAGTTTGGACAAGATTTGGTTGTCGTACTACGAGCCGGGCGTGCCGCAGTCGCTGACCTATCCTGAGATTACGCTTAGCGACATGCTGAACAACAGCGCTAAAACCTACGCTGATCACACTGCAACCAATTTTGTGTTGCGCTATCTGCTTGGCGGGCGATTCACCGTTGGCAGCAAACTCACCTATCGGCAGTTGAACGAAAAAGTTGACCGGATGGCGACGGCGCTCTACCAGCTCGGTGTGCGCAAAGGAGATCGGGTGGCGGTGATGCTGCCCAACTCGCCGCACTACATTATCACCTTCTTTGCTTGTATGCGGCTCGGCGCGATCGTAGTCAACACCAACCCGACTTACACCGGGCGCGAATTGCAGCACCAGTTGCATGACTCAGGCGCCGAGACGATCGTGCTGCTTAATCTGTTCTGGCCGCGTCTGCGCGAGGTGCGCGCGGAAACGCCGGTCAAGCGCGTAATCGTGGCGCATATCTTTGACACGCTCGGCTTCCCCTCGAACTTGCTGGTGAAGAGTGCGCAGAAAAAGACGCCGGAATGGGTTGATGTCATGCCTGAGCAGGACATCTTCTTCTTCCAGCACTTGCTCGAGAAGTACGGCCCGACGCCGCCCAAAGTCAATCTCAAGCCTGATGATGTCGCCTTGTTCCAATACACCGGCGGCACCACCGGCTTGCCCAAAGCGGCGATGCTGACCCATCGCAATCTGATCGCCAATACAGTTCAGGTCGCTTCGTGGTTGACACGCGGCCAACCCGGCGGCGAGAAGATGATGGCCGCCATCCCCTTCTTCCACGTCTACGGCATGACCGTCGCGATGATGTACAGCATCCACATCGGGGCCGAGATTGTGATCGTGCCTAGCCCGCGCCCGATCGATAATGTGATGAACGTCATTCAGCGCGAGCGCTGCACGCTCTTCCCCGGCGTACCGGCGATGTACATCGGCATTATTAACCACCCGAAGGTCAACGAGTATGACCTGCGCAGCGTGAAGGCCTGTATCAGCGGGTCAGCGCCGCTGCCAATGGATGTGCAAGAGAAGTTCGGCCAACTGACCGGCGGCCGCCTCGTTGAGGGTTTCGGTATGACCGAGGCCAGCCCGGTGACGCATTGTAACCCGGTCTTTGGCGAGCGCCGCGCCGGTAGCATTGGCATCCCGCTGCCCGATACCGAGGCGAAGGTGATTGATCTTGACACTGGCAAGGAGATTACGCCGGGCAGCGATACGACCGGCGAGCTGTGCGTGCGCGGGCCGCAGGTGACGAAGGGTTATTGGCAACGGCCCGACGAGACGGCGCAGACGATCGACGCCGATGGTTGGCTGCACACCGGCGATATTGCTCGGGTCGATAAAGATGGCTACTTCTACATCGTTGACCGCAAGAAGGATATGATCAACGTCGGCGGTCTGAAGGTGCTGCCGCGCGATGTCGAGGAGGTGCTCTTCATGCACCCCAAGGTGATGGAAGCGGTGGTCGTCGGCATTCCGCATCCGCAGCGCGGCGATGACACGGTGAAGGCGTTTATCGTGCCGAAGCCGGGGGAAAACCCGACCGTCGAAGAGATTAAGGAGTTCTGCAAGCTGCACCTTGCCCCGTACAAGGTGCCGCGCGAGGTTGAGTTCCGCACCGAGCTGCCCAAGACGCTGGTCGGCAAGGTGTTGCGCCGTGTGCTGGTCGAGGAAGAAAAGGCTAAGCAGAAGGCGGCGATGGCGACTGCGTAAGGTGGTTGCCCGCACCTCCCAACCCCCTCTCCCGCCGTGCAGGAGAGGGGGATTGTTTTGGTAGCCACCAAAAGACGCAAAACCCGCAAAACATATTTTTGTGTCTTTTGCGTCTCTTTGTGGCGATTGATCGCCATGCAGCAGCGCGGGCTAATGCCCGAACCCCCCGGCCCCCTTTCCCACCTCACGGCGGGAGAGGGGGAGCTACGTGCTGGCGGGCACAGCAGGGCAGGAGCGGAACGCAGCCGCACCCCTCTCCCGGTCAGTGGACGAGGGGCTGGGGGTGAGGGTACACCCTCGCCCGCTTTCCGGCTGTCATTGCTTCGGTCGGGCGGCTCCCAGCGCGGCTGGGGGC
>NZ_DAOTWH010000106.1:0-5030 GCF_034435895.1 Chloroflexus sp. | reverse complement strand
CTGCCGCCGCCGCGTCCGGCCAGCCGCTCGGCCATCTCATGCAACGCCGGCGCCAATTCGTCGAGCGGGAGGGTGGCCGGCATCGCGCGCACCAACACCCCGGTACCCCACGGTTCCAGCGCAAACCCCCACTCGGCCAGCTTCTCGGCATTGCCCAACAGCAGCGCACTTGCTTCAGGGCTGAGTTCAACCGCTTGCGGCAACAGCAACTGCTGCGTCTCAACCGCCCGCTGCGCGTATTGGTTCATCAGCTTCTCGTAGGTAATCCGCTCGTGGGCGGCATGCTGGTCAATCAGATACATCCCCTCTGGCGCTTCGGCGACGATGTAGGTCAAGCCGACCTGCCCCACCACCCGCAGCGGCGGCAGCGCCGAAGGGGCAGGGGCCGGCGCTGCACTAGGCACAGCCGCTGCCGGCGCAACCGGTACGGACGGTTCCGGTGTGACGGGATCGGCTACTGGTGGCAATGGCAACGGCGTGACTGTATGGGCCGCTGGCACACCGGCATCCCAGCGCGAGCGGTCACGATCCCACGCCGCGTCGCCAACTCCCCATGCCGATGGCGACGGCGCCGGCGACTCTCGGCCGAGCCGGCGCAACTCAAACCGGCGCTGGGCCGTCGCCGGATCGGGCGCATCCCAGACGGGAATATCGGCCCCACTGATCAGCGCATCGCGGATGGCCCGGCCCAGTACGCTGTGAACGTGCGCGGCATAGCGGAACTTCACCTCACTCTTGGTCGGGTGAACGTTCACGTCAATCGCCGCTGGATGCACACGCAGATCGAGAATCGCGATCGGGAAGCGGCCCTTCATCAACATCGTATGGTAAGCATTCTCGACCACGGCGGCCAGCGCACCGCGCGACTGCAACGCGCGCCGGTTGGCGAACAGCGACAGATAACTGCGCGAGCTGCGGGTCAGATCGGGTGGTGAAATCAGACCGCGCACCGCCACCCACAACTCATCGGCGCCGGCTTCAGCCTGCACTGGCAACAAGGCACGCCCCACCTCTAGACCGTACAACTCAACTGCCACCGCGCGCAGATCGCCATCGCCAGCGGTTTGAAACATCACCCGGCCATCAACCACGAGGCTGAAGCTCACTTCGGGGTAGGCAAGAGCGTACTGCTGGACAATCGCGCTGATCGCGCCGGTTTCGGTCGCCTCGGAACGAAGATACTCGCGGCGCACGGGGGTGTTGTAAAAGAGGTTGCGCACCGTAATGGTCGTGCCAACCGGACAGCCGCAAGGCAAGCGCGACTGCACCTCGCCGCCGGCGATGCGCAGCTCAACCCCCAACTCGGCTTCGGCCACACGGGTGACGCAGATCACCTGCGCCACACTCGCGATGCTGGGCAAGGCTTCGCCACGAAAACCCAGCGTGCGGATGGCCCACAAATCTTCGGCGGATTGGAGCTTGCTGGTGGCGTGGCGGGCAAACGCCAGCTCCACCTCATCCGCTGGAATGCCGCAGCCATCGTCTTGGACGCGGATCTCGCGCAACCCGCCGCCACGCGCCTCAACCACAATCCGGCGCGCGCCGGCATCGAGCGCGTTCTCGACCAGCTCCTTCACCACCGAAGCCGGACGTTCGACCACCTCGCCGGCGGCGATTTGGGCAGCAATGGTTTCATCGAGTAAACGGATGGGCATAGGCGTCGCCCCGTTATGGCGTAACCGCCGGCAATGGCGTCGCCGTGCTCACCACCGTCGCGGTTGCCGCAATCGTCGGCGAACTCAACAACGGCGGCGGGGTGCGCTGATCGGTCAGCGTCACAAACAAGCTCAAGCCAAGCAACATCACGAGCACAAGGATCGACAGGGTCAGGCCAACCCGTGACAGCGGCTTGGCTGCCGGAGGCGCAGCCACGGTTGGCGCCGGTGGGGCCGCGACTGCGGCAGAATCGCTCTCGCTGACCGTTGGGTCGAGGCCGTCAACCTGCGCGATCATCACGGTAATATTATCCGGCCCGCCACGCGCATTCGCTTCATCCACCAACCGGCGCGTCGCTACATCGAGCGGATGCATGCTGGCGATCGCGGCGATTTCATCGTCGGTGAGCAGACCGTGCATGCCGTCGGTCGAAAGCACAATTGTATCGCCGGGCAAGAGCGGCTCGCGGAAGAGATCGACCTCGACGTGCCCTAGATAGCCGATAGCGCGAGTGATAATGTTGCGGATGGTGGAAGCGCGGGCCTCTTCGGCGGTCAGCAGACCGGCCGCTACCTGATCGCCGATCAGGGAATGGTCATGGGTAAGCTGGCGGATCTGGCCTTCGCGCACCAGATAAGCCCGGCTGTCGCCGACGTTGGCTACATAGAGCGTGTTGTGCCAGAAGAAGGCGGCGACAGCGGTGGTGCCCATACTGCCGCGCCCTTCATCGTACACGCGCTGATTCGCGGTGACAAAGGCATGGCGCAAGCCTACCGCTGGATCGTCGCCGGGTTGGAAGGTGGCGATGATCGTCTCGACCGCCAGTTCGCTGGCGACCTCGCCGGCCAAGTGCCCCCCCATGCCATCACAAACGACGAGCAGCGTTCCCTGCCCTACTTCGGCGCTGCCATACGCATCTTGATTGATCTCGCGCCGTTTGCCGGTATCTGTCCGGGCACTGTACCGCACGCGCATAGGCGACCCCGTTGCCTCCTTGCTGACTTGCCAGCAGTATACCACACGGCGCGGGCAGTGATTAAGATTTAGGTTTCCCGCAGATGGCGCAGAGGGGTGGGTTGACCACAGAGGCGCAGAGACACAGACAGTGGGGTTGCCGCCCGACCGCAACACAAACCTCCGTTTCCGCTGCGCCTCTGCGGTAAAACATTAACAACCGGCAGGAGCGTTTCAGATCCGGCGCCCGGCCCTGAAGGGCCGGGCGAGGGGTACGAAGCCCGCTGCGTGGGCTGACGGCCCTCACCCCCAGCCCCTCTCCCGCTGGCGCGGGAGAGGGGAGCGCAGCATCGGGCTTGACGGCATCGCACAGCGATCAACGGTTACAATCGCCCACAGGTTCTGTCTACCTCTCAACAGGAGCGTAGCGAGCGCAGAGAGGGTGACAACGCGCTGTCTCCTGACAATCTCCCGTCACCGTTTCTATGGTACTATAGAGGGGTAAAATCTTTGATTGAGCAAGGATTTGCGCGATGCCAACGATCGATTTCACCCGCTACTACCGTCCGCACGAAGTCGAAGCCGCCTTGCAGGCATGGGCCGCCGAATACCCGCAGCTCTGCTCGTTGCGCAGCATCGGCACGAGTTATGAAGGCCGCCCGATCTGGCTGATGACGCTTACCAATCAAGCCACCGGTCCCGACGACGAAAAGCCGGCGTTCTGGCTCGACGCCAACATCCACGCGACTGAAGTCACCGGCTGCATGGGCGCCTTGCACGTTATCCAAACTGCGCTAGAGCAATACGGGCGCGATCCCAACATCACCGCGCTGCTCGACGAGCGCGCGCTCTATATTGTGCCCTGTCTCAACCCCGACGGTATGGAACAGGCGCTGACCTCGCCGGTCTATGTGCGGTCGGGCACCCGCCGCTACCCCTTCACCGACGATCGCGACGGGTTGTACCCCGCCGACATCGACGGCGACGGCCTGATCTTACAGATGCGCGTGGTTGATCCCGACGGCGGCTGGAAGGTGAGCGAACGCGATTCGCGCCTGATGCGTCCGCGCGCCCCCGACGAGCGCGGCGGCATCTACTACCGGGTCTACACCGAGGGCTACATCCGCAACTACAACGGCTACGAAGTCAAAATTGCCCCGCCGGCCCAAGGCCTCGACTTCAACCGCAACTTCCCCTACATCTGGGCGCCGGAAGGGGTGCAGCGCGGCGCCGGCCCTTACCCCACTTCGGAACCAGAGATTCGGGCCGCCGTTGAGTTCCTCACCGCACACCTCAACGTCAGCAGCGCCATCTCTTACCACACCTATTCGGGTGCAATCTTGCGGCCCTATTCCGACAAACCCGACGACCAGATGCAGATCGACGATCTGTGGACGTACAAAGAGCTGGGGCGGCGCGGCGAAGAGATCACCGGCTACAAGCACGTCTCGGTCTACCACGGCTTTCGCTACCACCCGCGCGAGGTGATGCGCGGCGCATTCGACGACTGGGCCTACGACCATCTCGGCATCTACGCCTTTACGGTGGAATTGTGGGACATGATCGGCGAAGCGGGGATCAAAGAGCGCGACTTCATCGAGTGGTTCCGCGACCACCCCGAAGAAGACGACCTCAAGCTGCTGCGCTGGAACGACGAACAGCTCGGCGGGGCCGGCTTCGTCAACTGGCGACCGTTCGACCACCCGCAGCTTGGCCGGGTCGAGATTGGCGGCTGGATCGAGCGACGCACCTTCGGCAACCCGCCAGAGCCATTCTTGCTGCGCACCCTCGAACCAAACACCCGCTTCGTGCTCGCCCTTGCCCAAACCGGCCCGCGGCTCGAACTGCGCCATGTGCAGGCCGAACCGCTCGGCGACGGCCTCTACCGCCTGCAAGCGGTGGTCGCCAACAGCGGTTACCTGCCAACCTACGGCAGCCGCAAAGCCCAAGAGATCAAAGCCGTGCAACCGATCGAGGTTGACGTGAGCCTGCCGGAGGGAGGCGCAATCATCAGCGGCGAACAACGGCAAGAGATTGGTCAGCTCGAAGGGCGGGCCAACAAACGGGCCTTGTGGGGCGGCAGCTTCCCCACCGACAACCTCCGCCGCCTGACATGGACAATCCGCGCCCCCGCGGGGAGCAGCGTTACCATCACTGCCCGCGGGCAGCGCGCCGGCGTCGCGCGGGCAACGGTAGTGATGGGGGAGTAGGGGAACGGGAGAGCGGCGCGGCGGGGCGCCGCGCCGCGCGTTATGACTCAAACACCTCCAAGAACCCGAAACCCAACGAGTGTGTGATCACCCAACGGCGCCATTCTTCTCTTTAGCGATTAATCGCAGGGATATAGGTACGAACTGGACTTTTGCAAAATCCAGCGAGACGAGCGCGAGGTGCGCCTTGATTTTGGGCCGACTCCACCC
>NZ_DAOTWH010000105.1:0-3148 GCF_034435895.1 Chloroflexus sp. | reverse complement strand
TCGACGCGAGGCGAAGCAATCCCCCCGCGAGGGCGAGAGGCGCACCCATTGAGCCATTGGTTGCGCTGAAGGGAGCGATTGCTTCGGTCGGGCGGCACCCAGCCGCGCTAGGTGCCGCCGCTCCCTCGCGATGACAGCAGGCCAGTGGGCGATGGGGTACCCTCACCCCTCTCCCGCCCGGCAGGAGCGACATTGCTGGATACCACTCTTCACCCGATCCGCACCACATCCCCAAGGCGATACTGCTCATCGCGGCTCAGAACGACAATCCCGTTGCCGTACTGTTGGGCTTGCACCACGGCCAGCCACGGGTGCTGGCGATAGGCGAGCACTAGGCCGACTAGCAACCAGAGCGGCAGCTTGCCGCTGAGGATCACGCCGCGCTGCGGATCGAGGGTAGGGGCGATCATGTGCTGCAGCTCGTCATAATCGAGATGGGGTTGGGCCGGATTGGCCTCTAGCCACGTGAAGCTTGAATTGAGCGTTGTCGTCCATTGCAGCGCATCTGACGGCTGATCGCCCAGCTCCACGACCGGCGGCTGCACCCACCCCAAGCGCGGGTCAAACAGAAATACCGGTTGCGGCGCTGCATGCAGCGCGAGCGCGGCGTACAGCCAATTCGGGCCGCGACCATAGATCGAAAGAGCGGCAGGCGGAATCTCGGCTAAGAGACGGGGCAGGTCAGATGGTTGCCAGCGCGCGATACCGGCAGCGCGCGCAAGCTGATCAAGATCGATGATCAACTCGGTCGGCGCCTGTTGAAACAGCAGTTCCCGCAGCTCTTCCGGCTTGAACGCAAACAGATGCTGCAAGCGCTCGGCCAGTTTCTGCACCATCACCCAATCAGGCGGATACTGCCGCTCCAGCTTGCTTATGACCCCGCGTAACACTCACGTTGCCTCATCGATCCGATCCTCGCCCTGCAACACCGACTGCAATTCGGCGATCAGAATCAACCCGCACCGCTCAGCGCGCTCGCGCCACTCGGCCAGTCCTTCCGGCGTAGCCGACAGCAACACCGCGTGGGTGCAAGCGCGCACAATCTGCTCTTGCTCAAGCGTCGGCTTACCCCCCACATCAACCAGCAACGGCAAATGGCGGCGCTCGATATCATGGCGCACCCCCTCGACAAACTCATCGCTGAACTGACCCTTCTGGCGCGACAACCGCACCTGATCCTTCGACGTCTCTTGGCTCCAATCGCCCTCGCCATCAGGACAAGCCCGCAACACATAGTGAGCCACCTGCGCCTGCGACAGCGCATACACCAACACCGACTTGCCGCTATGGGGCGGGCCACCGATCATCTCTGCCGGAAATGGATTCATAGAGAAATACGTTGTTTGCAACAACGTTTGCCACTCTTGCCCTTGCCCAGCCTTCCTTCAAGCATAGCGCTTTGGAATGCGCTCGACCTTGCCTTGTTCTGGTTTGACCCTCATTCCCCCCAAACCCCTTTTCCCCCTAAGCAAGAGCCAACCCTGCCTCGCGTCGCTTGGCGGTAATTCGCCCCATCACCCTTGCGCCAGATATGCTATCATAGAGCGCATCAAGTTTGAGCCAAGTACAGGTATGACGTTAAATCAACCGGCTACGCTGATCGTCACCCTCGGCGGCCAGCCCCAAGTAATCTAATCACCTTCGCCCTCGATGCGCTGCTTGTGCAGGGTGAAGCTATCAGCGACGTCTACGTCTTGCACCTCTCGTTTGCCAACCCGCGCACCCGGCAGGCATGGCAACGGCTGTAAGCCGAATTCGTTGACGACTACTACGCCGGACGGCGCTGCCGGCTGCGTCACGTCCCGATCTCTCGCAATGGCAGCGAACTTGACGATATCTGCAATGAAAGTGACGCCGAGGCAGCCTTTGCCGCCATCCGCGACCTTATCGTTAATCTTAAAGCCGAAGGTCGCCGGCTGCACCTCTGCATCAGCGGCGGGAGGCGTATGCTGCCCTGCTGGCCACCGCAGTCATCACCATCTGCGGCGACTTCAGCGACCGCTTGTGGCATACGCACACCCCCGAAGCGACGCTGGCGCGAGTCGAAGATGGCGCGCAGATGCACGTCAACCCTGCAGACGGCGTGCGGCTGATTGCTGTCCCGCCAACCCGTGGGGGGCCTATTTCCCCACTCTGCACGCGCTCGCCCAACTCACGCCGGCCAACCTGCCCGTCTATCTGCGCCAATTCACCGCGGTCGAAGACCCGCGCTGCCGCCAAGTCTGGGAACAACTCAGCCCGCGTGAACGCGACGTCCTCTGCGCCTTCGCGCAAGGTCTGCGCCCTGACCAAGTCGCCGAACGGTTATCAATCTCGCTCAGCACGGGCAACACGCACAAAACCAACATCCTCGCCGAATGCCGCATCGCATGAAGATTGCCATCGAATGAGCCGCGCGATTATCGCTGCATCCGCGAACACTTCGCCACCTTCATCGGACGAGTATAGCAAACCGCCCGCGCCGGTGGATCAGCAGTGGTGCTGAGGAACAATCAACAGTTGTGGGGATGGAGGCGGTGGGGGAGGGGTGGTAGAGTTGGGGATAATAAAGGGCAATGTGGATGTGGAGGGACAAGAATGACTTCGACTTGTCAGCTTTCTAAAACTGATTTAAAAGCTCGCACGGCAGAGTATTGGGAGAAATCAAGAAATAAAGAGAGGTTTGAAACCTATCAATGTTATATTGAGCAACTTCTGCTTCGAGAGTTGGAAGTGGCTGATAAGCGAGGGCGACTGCGTGGCCTTGGGAAAAATGTACATACACTAGCGTTGACTGTTGGTGGTTCGTTTGAGCCATCAGCGTGTTGCGCGGCGCCTTAGCATGGCGGATTACACACCGGTATGGCGGGTTCACTAATTCTAATACTGCGGCATTTAATCAATTTTTTGAACTCTTTTTTAATGATACTGTGCGCTTTTCGCCGCTGATGCCGGTTGAGATTCGTTCTGATCGTTCTTCGAGCGGTTATCCAACCATCATAGCGCCGCGTGATTTCGTCACGTGTTCGTTGCATCGCAGTTACGCTAAACCTAGTAATGACAAGGGGCATGGTGTTTGGAGTTTGCTAGCAGATAGTACGAACTGGACTTTTGCAAAATCCAGCGAGACGAGCGCGAGGTGCGCCTTGATTTTGGGCCGACTCCACCC
>NZ_DAOTWH010000104.1:0-2171 GCF_034435895.1 Chloroflexus sp. | reverse complement strand
CGGGGCGTAGCGCAGACCGGTAGCGCACCTGAATGGGGTTCAGGAGGTCGCTGGTTCAAATCCAGTCGCCCCGACCATCCGGCAACGCTGGCGAGCATTTGCTCGCCAGCGTTTATATTTTTGCGCTTTTCCTCGCTGGCTAACCAGTGCAGTAAACGATTTTTTGCCCGGCGATACTGGTAAAATGCCAATAATTACTCAGTACATCTTGACACCCTCCATGATTCGGCGCTATACTACAAACATGTGGCGAATACCATTCGCGCTGCTATTGCGTCCCCTCAATGCATAACTTCTCTTTTTTGAGCGGCGCCAGCATATATCACGTGGGAGGATCCGGGATGGCGACTATCAGCCTGCAAGACGCCTACATACAAGCCAGAACATTCCTCGAGGCGAACCAGATTGAGCAGGCAATTGGCCTGACCCAACACATCCTCGCGTACTATCCTGATAATCTGGAAGCCCAACGGTTGCTGGGCGAGGCGTATCTCGCTCAGCGCGACTTGCCCGCCGCCGTGGCGACCTTCGAGCAGGTGTTGCAGGCTGATCCCGAAAATATTCCGGCCCACGTTGGTCTAGGCATGGCCTACGAGTGGCAAGGCCGGCTCGATAAGGCGATTGCCGATTTTGAACAGGCGCTGGAAATTCGTCCGGATATGCCCGAACTTCGCGCCCAGTTGGTGCGGCTCTACACCGAAGCATGGGGGAGTGAGCATGCCGCTCTCCGCCTGAGCCGATCCGGGTTGGCCCGCCTGTATGCCCGTGGCCACATGTTGCCGCAAGCGATTCATGAGTTTCGCAATGTGATCGCTGAACATCCTGAGCGGCTCGATGCGTGGGTTGGTTTGATCGAAGCCCTCTGGCGTGATGGCCGGATCGATGAAGCCGCTGAGGCATGCCAGCAGGCGTTGCAGGCGCAACCAAAGCTCTTGAAAGCGCATCTGATCCTCGGTGCGATATTGCTTGACGATGGCGACCGGCGTGGTATCGAACACTGGCGCATCGCGCAACGCCTCGATCCGTATCAGACTGTGGCGCGTATGTTGTTCGATCCGCTGCCGGTTGGTGTGCCAACGCCTGATCTCTCGTTGCCAGCGTGGGACGAGGCTGAGTGGCAGGCGCGGCGTGCGGCAGCCGCCGCTCCGGCGGCGGTCGCTGCCGATGATGATTTTTTTGCCGAAGCCAGTTGGTTGGCGCCGGCGGCTCAACCTGCAGCCGTGGCTTCGGCGATGTCAGATGATGATCTGCTGGCGATGTTGCTCTTCTCGCCGCCGGCAACGAGTGTTGCGCCCCCGCCTCAGCCGGCGACGTTGGGTGGCGATGCGTTTGATTTCGATCTCGATCTGCCGGGGCCGGCTGTGACCCCAACCGGTTTGACGCTTGATGAGATTGGGATCAATGTAGCTGCAACTCCCCTCGCCGAACCAGCGCTGGCGCCGTTCTCGCTGGAGGAGTTAGGGCTGTCGGCGGAAGAGATTGCCCAGTTGGAGGGTGGGGCGGCGCAGGGGTTGACGCCGTTCTCGATCGAAGAGTTAGGCTTGCCGGCTGATGAGGCCGCGCGATCCCAAGAGCGGAGCACGGCGGGCAGTGATGCGTTTGTTGATGAGTTGAGTGGCTTGCAACCGTTCTCGCTCGATGATCTTGATTTCGGGGCAAGCGCTTCTACCGGTGAATTGCCGCCGTCGTTACAACCCTTCTCGCTTGACGATCTGGCGCTTGATGAGGCGCGGCCTGCGCCGCAAGCTGAACCGGTCGAACCGGGAATCTATAGCTGGCAAGAACCGTCAATGCGGAGTGGCGGTATTCAGTTGCCCCAAGAGGCCGATCCGAGCGGGCCGTCGATCTTTAGCAAGTTGGTTGAACGCGCTGCTTCGTTGCCGCCGGTCGAAGATCCGCCGCTGTCGTCGGTTGAGCTTACTGATGCTGACGTAGCGGCTTATTTCTCGAATGATGACGTGTCGTTGCGCGAGGACGACGGTTCGCCTGAGCGCTTAACCGGCACCTTCCGTTTGCCAAAGTTGAGCTTTGATGAGAGTTTAGCGCCTTCTGGCGCCGTAGGCGCATTGAGCGGCAAGGGCGAAGAGCCGGTGGAAGAGTTGGAGCTGACGCCGTTCTCGCTGGAGGAGTTGGGCCTCTCACCAGAGGAGATTGCGCAGCTTGAGGGGATG
>NZ_DAOTWH010000103.1:0-27743 GCF_034435895.1 Chloroflexus sp. | reverse complement strand
TACCACGGCGTCGCCGGGCCGACCGGCCAGAGCATGGCTTACGATCTGATGGTGGTTGGGGCCGTGCGCGGGGCGCCGCCAGCGCTGAGCGAACCGTTCGCCACCGTGCGGCTCGGCCCGCTCAGCTTTGCCGAAGCGCACATGTTGCTCGACAGCTACCTTGAGGAAGGCGAACCACTCTTCAGCACCGACGAAGTGCGTGAACTGATGGCGCTCAGCGCCGGCCAGCCGGCCTTCTTACAGCGCGCCGCCTACCACCTTTACGAAACGCGCCGCCGGCCAACCTATCGCTGGCGCAAAGCCTACCGGGCCGAACTGCGTGAGAACCCACCGGTCGAGAACCCGCTACCGCCGGCTATCTTCGAGGCTGAAGATGATGACGAAGACGATGACGAAACCGAGCAACCTGACTTGCCACCAACCGAAACGCCGCCACGCCCGCGCCGCCGCCGCGCCAGCCTCACCCCCAGCGACGATCTGCGCCCGCTGTTGGCGGCAGTTGGGCCGCTGCTGGCCGGCTTAGTCGGCATGCAAGCCAGCAACTCGTGGCCGGTTGGGGTCGCGATTGGCGCCGCCGGCTACCTCTCGGTCATCATCTGGAACTGGCGGCGCGGGGAGGGGTGAAGTCGTGTATAATACAAATCTAGCACTTGCGTTCTGATTAAGGCGCCGTATCATGACAACCACTGAACATACGTTATCCCACAACGCCAGCCTCGCTGAGATAGACGATCTAGATCAGGCGCTTCACCAACGGTTTTGCACCAAGATCGTCATCGATGCAGCGCTTAATCGATCACTGGTCAGCTTTCAAGCCAACAAACAACTGCCAGTCTATCGTTGGTACAAGTTCAAAGAAGCCTTTTCAGCGCCATTTGTTGAATACATCCTTGACAAAACCAGATCACGCAAGGTACCGTGCTCGATCCATTCGCCGGCAGCGGCACCACTCTCTTTGCCGCCAGCGCCAAACGGCTTGATGCAGAAGGCATCGAACTGCTGCCAATCGGCCAATACATCATTGCTACCAAGCAACTGCTCGATACCGCGTTTACCGCCAGTGATTTCAACACCCTCCAACGTTGGCGCGACCCCCAAGTTTGGATACATGCCCCGAAAACTGTGACCTTACTGGAATTGCGCATCACACGCGGCGCGTATACGGAAGCGGCGAAAGACGCGATTGAGCGCTTTCTCAGCGCGTGCCAACAGGAAAATGAGCGAGTGGCGTTTGTGCTTCGTTTCGCCCTGCTGCGCGTGCATGAAAGCATTAGCTTTACCCGTAAGGACGGCCAATATCTGCGTTAGGATTATCGTTCGGGCCGCAAGCAAGGCAAGAAGATATTCTATAAGGTTGAAATACCGAGTTTCGAGCAAGCGATCACCCAGAAAATTGACGAGATTACAAGCGATTCGCAACCATCAGTACAACTTGATCTCTTTTCGACTCCTCGTTTCACAGGTGCAATTACATTACACATGGTTCTTCTCTTGAGATTTTACCGAGATTACCATCTGAAAAATACAACGCAATTATCACCTCTCCACCATACTGTAATCGCTATGATTACACGAGAACGTATGCACTAGAATTGGCTGTGCTCAATGTTACTGAACATGAACTGGTCAGATTGTGTCAGAACATGCTCAGTTGCACGGTCGAAAATCGGGCGAAAGACTTGCTGGGGCTGAATCCAGCGTGGCGAGAGGCGGTGGAGATAACCGACCGGCAGGAACCATTACAAGCGATTCTCTGCTATTTAAACGCCCAAAAAGAAGGCGGCAGGCTCAATAATAGCGGTATTCTGCGCATGGTGCGTGGCGTTGGGAGAACTCAAAGGCGGTATCGATCCGGTTGGCGCCGACGAACACTGGAAAACGGCGCGGACGGCGCTAAACCGGATTCGTGACACTTTTGCTGCCGTCAATGCGACGCCGCACCTCTTTTTTATCGGCGCTGCAATTGAACAGCGGATGGCGGACGAAATATGAGCTGATCTATCTGCCGGACGGTTGAGCAATGCGGCTAACTTGACCAACGATTACCAACTAACCGCCATTGCCCAGTGGTTGTGCAATCTATAAACCTGACTCGTTCCCTCACACCGCCATCGCCACCACCAACGCCAGCACCACAAAGATAATCAACGCAAACCCCAAATCACCGCCACCCGCCTCTGCCGGAGTTTCGGCACGCAGATAGACCACTGGCGGCGGTGTGGGCCGCGGCAGCGCCGCGCTGATCACCGTGACACCCATCAGCGCCGTCAGCCCCAACAGGAAGATGGTCATCATGGCGCGCCTCCTTGAAAGTGTCTTATTAACACTAATTAGTGCCGGTTGAAAGACGGGCTGTACCCGTCTAGTGTTAATTTTACACTATTGGCATAGGCTTGTCAAGAGGTATGATGATGCGCTGGGATGGATGTTGACCCCTCCCCGCTGGGTTCAAGGGCGGAAAGAATCTCTGATCCGAAGCCCAGCCTTTCAGGGCCGGGCTAGGGTTACGAAGCCTGCGCAGCAGGCTGATGGCCCTCACCCCCAGCCCCTCTCCCACTGGCGCGGGAGAGGGGGGCGTTGCTGGTTCCCGTTCTCGAAGTTTCTACCATAGAGAACACCGCGGACGCGGAGGATCATCCCATTCCAACCCTTTACGCCCGCTGCGTTCCGTTGCGCCTTTGCGTTAAAACCCTTTGCGGAGCCGGGCAGCCGTCCGGCTCTACTGCATCTTTGCGGTTCACACCATCCGCGTCCGCTACGGTAAACATGCCCGAAACTACGCAAAACACAACGAGGGCGGCTGCATTGCAGCCGCCCTCAACCGAATGCAACGATTGGCTTACCGCATGCTGCGGCGCACCACCATCCCACCGAGCGCGGTCAGGGCCAGTGCGATCAGGGCCAACGCCGCCAGCGGCAGTGTCTCGCCGCTGGTGGTGGGCAGCGCCGCCGGCGCCGCCGTGGTCACCGGCGCAGTCACCGCAAGCTGCGGGGTGATGTTAGCAACGACATTGGTGGCGAAGACGCTGTAGATCTGGCCAGCGTTGACGATCGTACCCGCCAGATTGATCACCACCGCGCTGGCGCCCGCCGGCGTCACCTGCAGATCGTAGACGCCTGCCGGAACTTCGAGGTAGTTGCTGGCATCGGGGAAGGCCAAGTTGCTGATCAGGGTCGTGCCATTGGCCAGCTTGACATCCACCGCTGGCGCATCAGGCGAGAAGTGGTACACCCGCACCTTGGCTTGGCCAGCCGCCGGAGCACGCAGATCATCGACGATCACCTGTGGCTTGATGCTGGCCACCAGGCCAACCGCCGCGATGGTGTACGCCTTGCCCGCTTCGATCGTCACGTTGGCATCAATCACCGCCGAACCGGCGCCGGCGCCCGTAGGCGCAACTTGTACGCGGTAGGTGCCCGCTGGCAGATCAAGGTAGGGGCTAGCGGCAAAGAAGCCGACGTTGGTCAATACGGCATTCCCGTTGACGAACACATCCACCGCCGGCGCATCAGGCGAAGCGTGGATCACGCGCACTTTCGCCGCGCCGCTCTGGGCAAAAGCAGCCGGCACAATCAGCAGGGCGAACAAGAGGGCAGTGGTCAGGGCAATCGACAGCTTGCGAAACACAGATGCCTCCTCCTACAATACAACGCTTCCTCACCTACCGGTATTGGCAATCTTTTGCAAATGTCTTGCACAATTTCCGGCTTCACTTCTCTTTACGCAGGGGAGGCGCAAGTGGATGTATGGAATGGAGACAATTTCAACTATCTAGAGATAGACGACCGCTCGCAAGCTGTTCACCGGTGATACCCACCAACCGGGGATAGCGCGCTATCCCCGGCCGATCCCTGCCATTCCGGTTAACCGGTAAAGGGTTGCCAGTGTTTATCCCTCTCGCTCATCTCGGTGACCGGCAACGGCCAGACAATGCCAAACGCCGGATCATCGTAGCGCACGCCGCCTGCGGCGCTTGGCGTATAGTATTGCGACACCTGATAGAAGACCTCGGTGTCGTCTTCGAGCGTTTGGAAGCCGTGGGCAAACCCTTCCGGCACGTACAGCGCCAACCGGTTAGCCGCCGTCAGTTTCACCCCAATCCACCGCTTGTAGGTGGGCGAGTCGGGGCGCAAGTCGATAATCACATCATAAATTGCGCCGCGAATACAGCGCACCAGCTTGGTTTCGGCGTAGGGTGCGTACTGGAAATGCATGCCACGCAGGGTTCCCGCCACTCGGTTGTACGAAAGGTTCATCTGCACCACCCGACTGACCAACCCATGCTCGGCAAACTCGTTTTGAGACCAGACGCAGGCAAAGAACCCGCGATTGTCTTCGTACAACTCCGGCTCGATGATGTACGCATCTTTCAGCTCAGTGGGCATCAACCGCATCGTCTCGCTCCTGTAAACATCGCTCACGTCGATTACAGCTCGCCGCGGCGCTGCAACTCTTGCCGGAACCACGGGATGGTCTGTTCGAGACCTTCGCGCAGCGTCACCTTCGGCTCCCAATTGAGGATCCGGCGCGCCTTGCTGATGTCGGGCTGGCGCACTTGCGGATCGTCTTTGGTGCGTAGATCGCGGTAGACCACACCGGCCTTATTGCCGGTAATCTCGTTCACGATCTGCGCAAATTCAGCGATCGTGAATTCGCCGGGATTCCCGATGTTGACCGGTTCGACTTCATCGCTAAACAACAACCGGTAGACTCCCTCAACCAGATCAGAGACGTACTGGAACGAGCGGGTTTGGCTGCCGTCGCCGTAGATAGTCAACGGCTCGCCGCGCAGCGCCTGCGCAATGAAGTTGGGCACGACCCGGCCATCGCGCAGCCGCATGCGCGGGCCGTAGGTGTTGAAGATACGCACAATCCGCGTCTCAACCCCGTGGTAGGTGTGATAGGCCATGGTCATCGCTTCGGCGAACCGCTTGGCCTCATCGTAGACGCCACGCGGCCCCACCGGATTGACGTGGCCGTAGTAGGTTTCCGGCTGTGGATGGACTTGCGGGTCGCCATAGACTTCCGAGGTCGAGGCCAGCAAGAAGCGCGCGCCTTTGGCCCGCGCCAAGCCTAATGCTTTATGAGTGCCCAGCGCGCCTACCTTGAGGGTCTGGATTGGCAGTTCGAGGTAGTCAATCGGCGACGCCGGCGAGGCAAAGTGGAGGACAGCGTCGAGGGGGCCCTCGATGTAAATATAGTTGGTCACATCGTGATGAATGAAGAGAAAGTGGGGATGGCCGGCCAGATGGGCAATATTATTGGTGCTGCCGGTGATCAGATTATCCATCGCGATCACCGTATGCCCTTCGGCCAGAAAGCGATCGCATAGGTGCGACCCCAAAAACCCTGCCCCGCCAGTAATGAGCACGCGCATAACTGAAGTTCTCCTTGGTATCGCTATCAGCGTGTATTGTAGTCGTTCATCGTGAAGGACGGATGAACATCCGGCTGTTATTTATTCACTTCTCTCAGTGGATGACTCCCAATAGTGCTGGCGATGCTCGCGATAGAAGGTAATGGTACGCGCCAATCCGGTGCGCAGATCGATCCGCGGCTGCCAGCCGAGCATGCTCCGGATGCGGCGATCATCGGCGTAGTAGTCACCAATATCGATCGGTTTGCGATCGGGGGGATAGGGAATGATCTCAAAACTGCCGCCACCCGCCACTTCAACCGTCAGCGCCGCCAGATCGCGCAGATTGATCACCTCAAGACCGCCCAGATTGAAAATCTGGCCGGCTGCTGCCGGATGGACGGCGGCTAGCAACATCGCCTCCACACAATCATCAATGTATGTAAAATCGCGCAATTGCATGCCGTCGCCCCACACCTGTATTGGCTTACCTTCGATGACATTCTTGATCCAAATGCCAAGGAAGGTTTGGCGCGCATCTTTCACCCGCATCCGCGGGCCGTAGGTGTTGGTCAGGCGCAAAGCGCAGGCGCGAATGCCGTAGACATTGTTGTAGAGGATGTGGTACCACTCGCCAGCCATCTTGTTGATCCCATTGACATCAACCGGATGGAGCAGATGGCGCTCATCGACCGGCAGATAGTCGGGTTTGCCGTAGATCTGGCGAGTAGAAGCGTATACGATCGTAATCTGTGGATTGTTCTTGCGGCAAGCTTCGAGGATCGAAAGTTGCGCTCGACAATTGATGTCAAGATCGACATACGGGTTACGCATCGAGTCGAGATGGCTGGTCTGGCCGGCCAGATTAAAGAGAAAATCGTGCCCCTGCACCAAATAATCCATCGAGTATTCATCGCGCACATCGGCAATATTCACCCGCACCCGATCCTCGATCCCGGCGATATTGTAGAGATTCCCGCCGTATTCCGGGATCAGCGAGTCGACTAACGTCACTTGAGCGCCCAAATCAACCAAGCGATGGGCTAAATTTGAACCAATAAACCCTAGCCCACCGGTGATCAATACCCGCGCACCGGCAAATGGATTGCGATCAATCATACGAACCCCGTGCGTATCGTTCCGGCAACAAGCATTACCTCGTCGTAGCTCAATTCCGGATACATCGGCAGCGAGAGAATCCGCCCGGCCAAATCTTCAGTGACCGGCAAACTGCCCGGATGATAGCAAAGATCGGCATAAGCCGGTTGGAGATGGGTTGGCGCCGGATAATGAATATCGCACCCGATGCCGTGTGCTAACAGGTGTTCGCGCAAGCGATCGCGGGTCGCCCGATCAGCAAGCGTGATCACGTAGAGATGATAGACATGCCCCGGCTCATCAACCGGCAACCCAACCGGCAGATCGGCCAGCGCGGCGGCGTACCAAGCGGCCCGTTCGCGCCGCGCCGCATTAGCGGCGGCAAGATACGGCAGCTTCACCCGCAGCAGCGCCGCCTGCAACTCATCGAGCCGTGAATTACGGCCACCCGATTCAGTTGTATAGTATTTGCGCTCCCAGCCATACATCCGCAGCCGGCGCAGGCGTTCGGCAAATGCCGGATTGTTAGTAACAAGCGCACCGCCATCGCCCAATGCACCGAGATTCTTGCTGGGGTAGAAACTAAACGCAGCCAAATGCCCCCACTGCCCGGCCATGCGCGGCGCACCATCGGCATCAGGCCGCCATGCGCCGTGCGCCTGCGCCGCGTCTTCGATCACCGTCAAACCGTGCTGTTCAGCAATCGCCATAATCGCCGGCATATCGGCCAGCCGCCCAAACAAATGCACTGGGATGACGGCTTTGGTGCGGGGGGTGATCGCCGTTGCCAACACTGCCGGATCCATAGTTTGCGTTACCGGATCGATATCTACTAACACTGGCCGCGCGCCAGCTTGGAGGATCGCCGCGACATCGTACATACAAGCGTTCGCCACCGTGATCACCTCGTCACCCGGCCCGACCCCAGCCGCGGCTAAGGCTAAATAGAGTGCTTCGGCGCCGCTGGCGACGCCTACGCAATGCTCAACCCCGCACAGCGTGGCAAATTCGCGCTCGAAAGCCGCCACCTCGGCGCCCAAAATATACCAGCCGCTCGCAATCACTCGCTCGGCAGCGGCAAGCAACTCGGCTTGCAAGGCCTGATGGCTGCGCTGCAAATCGCCAAACGGCACCCGCCATGTGATGGTCATACGCTTACTCCTGAGACGCAAACAGCGGCTTTTTCCTCGCATGCACCAGATTGTCACTGTTCAATGAGCCGGTAACATAGCGCAATAGTACCCGAATTCTGGTTGCATGTTGCCAACTTTCACAGTACAGTGGAGGCACACATCATTATGTAGAAAGGAGGTGAGAAAGAGATGAGTATCAACCATTGGCTCCAAGCCGTGCGTGTGGCTATTACTCACCACGAGCGTGGACAAGGATTAGTCGAGTATAGTCTAATCATCATGTTGCACTAGTTGTTGTTGCAGCAGTTAGCGTCTTCGGCATTTCACTGTCGGATATGTATAACACCGTTGTCGACATTTTCCGGTAAAGGTTTGGCCGGCGCAAAGGAGTGAATGTCTCGCTTTTGTACATACACGCCTTTGCGTCAGCTATTCTTCCGCCACCTTAGCCAATCGTGCCCGATCGAGCACAATCACTCGCCCCCGCTCCAACTTCACCAATCGCTCTTCAGCCATTTGGCGCAACGCTCGCCCAGCGATCTCGCGCACGGTACCGGTGCGCTCGGCCAGTTCTTGATGCGTCACTTCGGCAGCACCCTCCGCCGCCTCGGCCAACAACAACCGCGCCAGCCGCGCCCGCACCGACCGAAAGGCGAGATCTTCCACCAAGGTGACTAATTCGCGCAACTGGCCGGCCAAATCCGAGAGCGCGGCCAGCGCCAGATCGGGATGCTTGCGGATCAAGGCCAGCAGATCGTCACGGGCTAACAACAAACAGGTCACGTGGCTCATGGCCCGTGCTGTCGCCGGGCTCAGGCCGCCATCAAAGATCGGCACCGCATTGAAATATTCCCCCGGCCCGGCCATCGCCAATACTTGCTCGCGCCCATCAGGCGCCATGCGCGAGAGCCGCACCCGCCCGCACACCACAAAAAAGATGGCATGCGCTGGCTGATCTTCGTGTATGATATGCTGGCCGGGCCGATAATGGCAGATATGGACGCGCCGCGCTGTGTCGGCCAGTGTCGTTTCATCAAGGCTGGCAAACAACGGAATGGCGCGCAGGTCTTCAATCGTCATTGCGCCGCTCTCAATCTTCGATCGTCGTTGGATCCGGCATTGGTTCTCATCACCATTATAGAGACTTTTATGCTGCGCAATGTTACGCTCCGCGATGGCGCTCTTTTGGCGTATCACGATCTCGGCAGCGGCCCGCCGTTACTGCTCATCCATGGCTTCACCGGCACCGCTCGCTCGCACATGGGGTTGCTGATCGACAACCTCAGCCGCGATTATCGCGTGATTGCGCCCGATTTGCGCGGCTATGGCGCTAGCCGCCCGCCCAACCGCACCTTCCCGCCCGATTTTTATCAGCGCGATGCCGCTGATATGGCTGAACTGCTCGATATCCTGCAGCCGGGGCCGGTAGTAGTGCTGGGCTTCAGCGACGGCGCTGAGAGCGCGCTGGTGCTGGCGGCGCGCCGGCCCGATCTGGTGCGCGGCGTGGTGGCGTGGGGTGTGGCCGGCGTGATGAGCCAAGCGATGGTTGAGGCCGTGCAAGATTGGTTGCCAGTATCGGCATGGGATGAGCGGCGCGCCGCGTGGCGGCAAGAGATTATCGAGCTGCACGGGCGTGAACAGCTCGAACCGATGATCGAGGGGTGGGTGCGGGCGGCAGAGGCGATTGTCGCTGGCGGCGGCGATATTTGCTTGCGCGAAGCGCCGCAGATCCGTTGCCCGACGCTGTTGATCAACGGCGATGGCGAGCGGAATAATCTGCCGGAAGATGTGCGACGGCTGGCTGCCGCCATTCCCAACTGCCGCCTTGAGTTTGTCGCCAACAGCGGCCATAGCATTCAAGATGAGCAACCGGCGGTGTTGATCCGGTTAATCCGGCAGTTTTTGACTAGCTAACCGGTAGACTCCACCCGCCCGATCCAGCAGATAGATCTCGCCCTCCTCATCAACTCCAAACGAGGTGGTCTGAATGGTGAGCCGCGCCACCAGCGCGTGCTGCCATACACCGGCATTCTCCCACAAGGCCCACAAGTTGCCGGTGCAGAAGTCGGCATAGAAATAGACGCCAGCCAGCGCCGGCTGGCGCATCCCGCGATAGACCTCGCCGCCGGTCACCGAGCACCCGCCGGTGGCGCTGTTGTGGCCATACACCGCCGCCGGCAGCACTAACCCACTTGGATCGCAATTGGTTGGCCGGTAGCATTGATCGCCCTCCATCAAGCGCCAGCCGTAATTGAGACCGGCAGCGTCTACCGGCGCGACATTCACCTCTTCCCACGCATTTTGGCCCACATCGGCGATGAAGAGCATGCCAGCTGCCGGATCAAAGGCAAAGCGCCATGGGTTGCGCAAACCGTAGGCCCAAATCTCCGGCAGCGCGCCGGCGCGGTTGATGAACGGGTTATCGGGGGGTATGGCGTACGGCTGGCCGTTGTCAACATCGATCCGCAACAGTTTGCCCAAAAGCGTATCGAGCCGCTGCCCGGCGTTGAGCGGATCGCCGGCGCTGCCGCCGTCACCGGTGCCGATGTAGAGGTAGCCGTCAGGGCCAAACAATAGCAGGCCGCCGTTGTGATTCGCCGCCGGCTGCGCAATCTGCAACAGCACGCGCGCACTGGCCGGATCGGCTCGATTAGGGTCGGCGCTGACCCGATATTCAGCGACCGCTGTATCGCCGCCGGTATCGGTATAGTTGACGAAGAAGCGACCATTGGCGGCAAACTGCGGGTGAAATGCGATGCTCAGCAAGCCCTGCTCGTTGCCGCGCGATCCCACCAGTGCGCGAATATCGAGAAACGGTTCAGCCAGCCGCTGCCCATCACGGAGAATCCATATTCGTCCGGCCTGTTCAACCACAAACAAGCGCCCGCTGCCATCGCCAGCGTGGGTCAGATGGGTGGGCCGATTAAAGCCGTCGGCAATCCGTTCAAGCGCGTAGGTCAGGCGAGTCGGGTCAACTACTGCTGCCGGCGTGGGTGGCGCCGGCGACGGTGACGGCGCCGGAGTGGCCGGCGCTGTCGTGGGCAGGGCCGTGGGCGCAAGTGGTTCTGGCGTGATCACCGGCGCTGTGGGGGGCAACGGCGGTTGCGCAGCCGGATTGCCGGTTGTGCTGGTGCAAGCTGCCAAACTTACGAGACCGATCAAGACGATCCATATCCACCGCGGCATGAGTTTCCTGTCTAGGTTAAGCATCGCCACAGAACGCAAAAAGCTTGCTACCTTGTTCTTACCATACCTGACTGGCGGCGCGCTACCTCATAGTGCAGGCCAACTCCAAGACGCAAAGCGAGCCAAGGCGCAAAGAATGAAAACGCAAAGACGCCAAACCGCAAAGGTTTTTGGATGACCCCCCCACCCCAGCCCTCCCCCGCTGTAGCGATAGCCCGTCGCGCCCCCTCGCCTAACGGGAGAGGGGGACGGGGGGTGAGGACCAAGCCAAAGCCGCTAACCGGCTAACCATCTTGCGCTATCGGCTCGCTTGCGCGTCGTGGCCACTCATCCCACGTTCGCCCGTCGAGCAGGCGGCCAGTACGGTCTTTGCGCGGACCACCCCACTGCTTAAAGAAGAACGGCACGCCAGCAGCCAGACACTGATCGCGAATATCGCGTACCCATGCCGGATCCATGGGCCGCGCTCCCGGACCCGATTCGCCACCCACGATCACCCAATCGATGCCGTCGAGCGGCAGGTTGGGCAATGGCCCCAACAACGGTTCGCACGACAGAAACTTGATCGCTGCGCCAGTCTCACGCAGCAACTCAATCCGCTCAATATAATCAGCCCGCTCGACGCTCACCCCCATCCACACATTCGGCGGCCACGCCAACAATGCATCGAGTTCGCGCAACTGTTCAGCCCGCTTGGTCAAGACCTGAAACGTGTGCCAATGGGCTTGTACCATCACTGCAAAGACCTGTTGAATGAACGCTGCCGGCACATCACGATGGAAGAGATCGCTCATCGAATTGACGAAGATCATGCGCGACGTCTTCCAGCGCAACGGCTCGCTCAGCGTCGCCGGGTGGAGGGTCAGGCGAAAGCCGTTGCGATACTTTTCCAACCCCATCGCCTGCAAGCGCAGCGCCATCCGTTCGGCGTAGCAGTGCTTGCAGCCGGGACTGATCTTGGTGCAGCCGGTGAGCGGATTCCACGTCGCTTCGGTCCACTCGATGCTGCTGCGCGCCATTGGCATGCTCCGAGATACGTAACAAACCGATCAGTTTGTATTGTAGCACAAATGTTTAAGGTGTATGGCCGAGAATATGCTGAGCAATCTTCAGCGCCGTCTGAGCGCCCTTCGGATTGCCGGCAGCGAAGCAGAGAAGGTAAAGTGGATTGTTGCGTGAATTAGTGAGAACGAGTGGATTGGGAGCAACCGCCGCGAAGATGGTTGCTAACCGCTCGATAAAAAATTGCTTGATGCTAGCGGCGTTCGCCAGTCTAGGCTCGAAGACATTGCCGAACATGTCGATTTGGCGCTGATAGAAGCGGTCACGCCACTCATCGGTGCCGAAGAAGCGGGTCAATTTCTCTTCCCAAACCGGCGGCGGCGCTTCTTTCGTTAACAGGCGGTTGACACCCATGCCGAAAGGGAAGAGTAACCAGAGATCGATCGCTTGCGTATCGGCAATCGCTTTGATCAGTGACCATTCAACTTGCATACCATACGGATCGAGAAACACGACCGCGCGGGTGCGTTGCCAGTCGGTGCACTGAATCCAATCTTGTAAAACGTGGTTTGCGTCACCTTGCGCAATGCGAATGCGCCGGTCGGGAAATGCTGCGCGCAACCGTTCTAATTCGGCAACGTGACCGGCTCGCTTTTCAATCAAGAGATATTCGCCGAAGGGTTTGTTCATCGCTAACGCAATCCGCGCGCTGCCCTGCAAAAATGCTTGCGTATTTGATTCGCTTAGTTCCTTAAATAGCGGCGCTTCGGATGGCTCAGCCAGTGTTTGGTAGCCGGGTGCCGGCAAAGGCGTCTACATAGACGGTATGAAAATATTGCGCTTTTGGATTGCGGTGAAATATAGTCATGTACGCATCGAGATACTTTCGTAATACGTCCAGTTTTTGCCGTGTCCAATCGCCGCCAAACTGATGCTGAGTCGTCATAGTATACCTCTTGTTTTAGCGGGTTAAAACTTGGCAATGATTATACGATTTCATTGAGCATTCTGCATAGCTAAAAGCAGTGATCTCGTGAACACGGTGCGCAATAATGTCACCATCGATTGGACGCTGCGCGCAACCGCTCGCGCTCACTTGCGCAGAATGGTGAAGCGGGTGCTCCGCCGCTACGGTTATCCGCCTGATAAACAAGAACGGGCGACCCAAGCCGTGTCGAACAAGCTGAGGCGCTGTCACTGAAATGGGCGGCGTGAGCTGGGGTTAACCTGTTGTGGCTAACTTATATGAGCGCGCAACGTAATTTTCGAGCGCGCTCGGAATCGCACAGGGTGCCAAGGATGTGAACGCAAAGCCGCCAAGAACGCCGAGACTGCAAAGCGGGTTGAACTGACTCTCATCCTCCGCGTCCTTTGCGCTCTCGGCGGTAAACAACCTGCCCTCTCCCCCACTGGGGGAGGTGGTACGACTCCTCCCCCCGGAGGGTTCCATACAACCCCCGACTCTGTGATGCCTCCACCCCTTGCCCCTCCCCCAGCGGGGGAGAGGCAAGGGGGAGCGCAGCACGAGACTTTACGGCATTGCACAGCGATCGACAGTTGTACGCGATCAAACGTTCTGTCTGTCTCTCAACCCGCTGGAGAAGGGAGGACGTCGCGCCCCCTCTCCCAGCGGGAGCGGGGGACGGGGGTGAGGGCCAACCCACAGCCGCAAAGAATAAAAACGCAAAGCCGCCAAGACCGCACAGGCTTGGGAATGGGATTATCCTCCGCGTCCTCTGCGTCCCCTGCGGTAACCAACCTACTCCCTCCCCCAGCGGGGGAGGGGTGGGGTGGGGGCAGCTTCACGCCGTACAGCTAGCCAAGGGGTTGTCGCCTCCGCAGCGGGCGCAAAGAGATTGTGGGAACAGCCACTAACAGGCACAAGAGTGTAACATCATCTTTTTGGGCCTTTTGCGCGTTTTTGCGGCAATTTCTTTCCTCCGCGCCCGCGGCGGTAAACAACCAACCTACGACCCGCCATTCTTCGCCTGCAAAAAGCGCGTCACCAACCCCGGCAGGTTGGCTAGCGGCCCGGTGCGTACCCGCGTGTGCGGCAGCGAATCGAGGAATTGCTGGCCGTACTTCTTGGTCAGCAGCCGGCGATCGAGCACCACCACAATCCCGCGATCGTCACGCGACCGGATCAGGCGGCCAAAGCCTTGCTTAAAGCGCAGAATGCTCTGCGGGACACTGTACTCGCTGAAGGGGTCGGCGAATTGTTCGCTGCGCGCCGCGACAATCGGGTCGGTCGGCACGGCAAAGGGCAGTTTGGTAATCACCAGCACCGACAGCGCATCGCCAACCACATCCACCCCTTCCCAGAAGCTGTTGGTGCCGAGCAAGACCGAGCGGGGAAACTCTTTCAGCCGGTCAACCAGCGCCCGCCGCGAGCCGTCGATCCCCTGCGCCATGACGCCGATCCCGTGATCTTCGAGCGTCTCTTGAATCGCGGTGTAGGTCTGGCGCAGCGCATTCGAGGCGGTAAACAGCGCCAGCATCCTCCCGCCGGAAGCCAGCGCCAGTTCGATGATCGCCTGTTCGATCATCTGCTGGTAGCCGCGCTGGTTCGGTTCGGGAATATCATTGGGAATATACACCAACGCCTGCTGCTCGTAATCGAACGGCGAATCGAGCATCAGTTCTTGGCCCTCGGCGAGACCGATCCGGCTCTTGACAAACGCGAAATCGCCGGCAATGCTCAAGGTTGCCGACGCGAGAATACTCGTCTGTTTCTGGGTAAAGAGCTGGCTCTGCAAGATTTCAGCCACGCTCAGCGGCGCGGCAGTCAGCGTAAGCGTATCGCGCTGGCGGTCATACGTCAGCCAACAGATGCTGTCGTCATCGCCGAAGATTACGTGGCCGCTGCGCACGCGGGCATCGGTGGCAAACCGGCGTAACACCTCGGTGCGCACCAATACATCGACAAGCTCGCCGCTCGTCTCGTTCAGCTCGCGCACCTGCTCTTCGATCACGGCCAGCTCGTTGCCGATTGCCGCCAGCATATCGCTCAAGTTCTGCCATGCCCGCTCAATCTCTTGCCATTCGGGCCGTTGCCGCACCCCCTTGGTCAACCGCAGCCGCGGGTCATACTGCCCCCCCGTTTCGGTATCAAGCTGGACGAAACGGGTGAGCAGGTTAAAACACTCGTACACTGCCGTGCGGGCGCGGATCAAGGTCGGGCGCATACGATCAATCGCCGCCGCAATCCGCTCGCCGGCTGCGCCCCCGCCCCCCAGCTCGGTCAAGACCACCGGCAACTCACTGAGCAAGCCGCTTACCACCTGCGCCCCGCCGGTCTGGAACAGATCATCGAGAAACTTGAGCAAGCCGGCTTGATCGAGATTAAAACTGAGCTGATCAGTGGCGACATCCTCTAAGTTGTGCGCCTCGTCGATCACCAGATGGTCGTAGGGCGGCAAGACTTGCGAAGCGGCGGCCAAATCGGCGATCAGCAAGGCATGGTTCACCACCACTACATGAGCCGCCTCGGCGGCGCGGCGGGCGCGGAAGAAGTAACACTCGCGGAAGTGGGGGCAACGCGCGCCGGTACAAGTCTCAACCGACACATTCACCTTATTCCACGCCGCTTGCTCGCGATCAACCAGCGGCAGCTCAGTGCGATCGCCGCTGGTGGTCGTCGGCAGCCAGAGTTGAATCTTGAGCAGCGCGCGCACCTCTTCGATCGCCAGATTCTCGCTGCGGCGCAGCTCGTGATACCGCTTGAGACAGAGATAGTTGCTGCGCCCCTTCAGCAACGCCGCCCGAAAGGCGGGCAAGCCAGCGGCGGCGAAAATGCGCTGCAAATCGGGAATATCTTTGTTGTAGAGCTGATCTTGCAGGTTGATCGTGTTGGTCGAGATGACCACCCGCTCGCCGCGTTGCACCGCGTACATCGTCGCCGGCGCCAGATACGCCATGCTCTTGCCGGTGCCGGTGCCGGCCTCAACGATCAGCGGCTCGCTCTGGTTAAACGCCTTCGCCACGGCGCGCGCCATCTCAACCTGCGATGGGCGCGGTTCGTAACCGGAAAAAGCGCGGCCAAAGGAGCCATCGGGGCCGAAAAACGTGCTAATCGCCGCAAGGTCGAGCGGGCGGGCATCGCCGGTCGGGCGCAACGGCGGCAGATCAGGGGCGAGCGCCTCTGCCGGTTCGGGCGGAGCGGCGATCGGCTCATGGAACGCATTACGCGCCTTCTGGCGCAACGCCTCTTCAAACAGATCGCGCAGCGGCAAGCCAATCTTGCCCATCAACCGCACAATCTCGCCCAACGTCGCCAGATCGAGCTGCAACATGCGCTCGGTCAATTCAGCAAAGAGCTGTGCCGTCACCTCGGCGTCGTTGAGGGCGCGATGCGCATCGGGATGGGGAATGCCGAGCCGGGCGGCCAGCGCCGAAAGCTTATAACTCGTCGCCTGCGGCAAGAGCAGCGTTGCCAGATCGAACGTGTCATACACCGGCTGGTTGAAATTCATGCCCTGCGCCCGCAGCATGGTCAGGTCGAAGCCGATCGAATGGCCGACAATCGGGCGATTGCCGATAAAGCGGGCCAATTCGGCGCCAATCTCGTTAAAGCGGGGCGCTTTCGCCAGCGCCGCCGGATCGATCCCGGTCAAGCGGGTAATCTTCAGCGGCACCGATTGGCGCGGGCGCACCAGCCGCTCAAAGCGGTCGAGAATCTCACGCCCGCGAAACGTAACCGCAGCGACCTCGATAATTTCATCGAGGCCGCTCTGCAAGCCGGTCGTTTCGACATCAATCGCAACGTAAATGCGGTTATTCATGGGTACATCGCTCGTCTGCCGGGCAGATGGTTGCCGGTCGGTTTAGAGCAATTGTACCACGAGGGTCACGGTGACGCTAAAAACGGCCCGACCTGCGCCATAAACGCTTCCGGCTGCTCGTCTTGCACCAGCAGGCTGGCTTGGTTGATCGTGACTACCTTGGTCGCCACCCGCGTCCGCACAAAGTTGCTGGCTAAGGCTAACGGGCTGGTCTTCGCGTCGCTCCCCCATACCACCAGCGTGGGTTGCGGCAGCGTCGCAAACGTAGGCGCAATATCGCAATTGAGCAGGCCGCTGAGGAAGCAGATCGGCGCGTAGTACGCGCCGGGGCGGCGGCACGTCTGGTAGAAGCCTTCCAGCCGGTCTAGAGTGATGTTATCTGGGTTAGCGTAGGCTTGGCTAGCAAGGAAGATGCGGATACTGGCGCGAGTGGTGAGCGCCTCGTAGAGCACCCGCCCGAACGGGCTGCGCAACAACTGGTAGACCGTGTACGCCGCGATGCCGGGGCCGCGATCAAGCTGGCCGATCCCGGTTGGACAAATCAACGCCAGCCGGCTTACCAACTGGGGCCGGCGCGCGGCAGCCAGCACTGCATAGGCCGCGCCGAGCGAACTAGCCACCAGCGCCGTTGGTTCGCCGATCCGGTCAAGCATTGCGGTGATCAGATCGACATAGATTGCAGCGCGGTACCGCCACGGCGGGCGGCTCGAATTGCCATATCCGAGCAGATCGAGCGCATGGACGGCAAACTGCCGGCTCAACCGTTGAAACGGCTCGCGCATCTCGAACGCCGATGCCGCCGCATTGATGCTATGGATCAGCAGTACTGGCCGGCCAGTGCCTGCTTGATATGTAGCAATCTGCTGATCGCGCCAGCTAACGTAGGTGGGGGCCACCGGGAGCAGGGGTAACGCAGAGTCTTGCGCCATACAACATCTTCCTGTCTGTTGTTTACCGGTAGGCAAAAGTGCAGATCACGCTGCTATTATGCGCTAAAATCGAATGAAATGCAACAATCTGTTTTATATGCAAAGAATGCACAGGAAAGCAATGCGGGGTATAATGCGGAGAGATGTTGCGAGCTATGTCGCGAGCTATGTCGCAGCAGGACACGCCTGCATTGGTAAACTACGTGGTGAGCAGCGGTTCGGCTCTTCTCCTTAATTATAGATGGTAGCGTTACTGGCAGCCTGTATGCAGGCGAACGGGAAGCGCGGGCCGCTGGGCTGCATCACGGGATATGAGCCATTCCCGCGGGCGGCCCGCCCGCGCCCCAACTATCACGGAGCGCGGGCCGCTGGTCTGTATGCCAGTCTGAACCGTCGCAAAACGATTCGCGCACGCAGTGCATAAACGAGTAAGATAAGGATCCGGTGTATGTCTTCGCCCACGCGCTTCGCGCCAGCGCCACTCGATTCGTATGCAGTCAAAGTCACTTACGGTCTCGCGTATGTTGGCGGTTTGCTGGTATTGCCGCAATTATTCGCGTATCTCGCTAATCTCCGCTGGGACGGCTTGCAGGTGCCGCTGGGGTTAGCGGCGGCGCTGGCCCTGTTTCTCTTGCTGAGTTACGCCTTTCAACCCAAAGCGTACCGGATTGACCCCGATGCGCTGGTAATTGAGCGGCGCTGGGCGCCGGCAGTGCGCATCCCGTTTGATCAGATCAGCGGCGTATCGCTGGCCACCGCGCTGGCCGATATGCCACGATTTGGGTTGCGCTTCGCCTTCAACGCCGGCGTGTTCGGTTATCAGGGGCCGTTTCACCTCGACCCGTATGGCCGCGTGGCGCTCTTTGCCACCAACCGGCAACGTCTGGTCGCCATCTCGCGGTACGATGCGTCGGTGGTGATCATGAGCCCTGACCGGCCCCGCGATTTTATCGTTGCCCTCAATGAGCAACGGCTCGCTTCAGCCACCAAACGCTTGCAAGAGTTGGCGGAGGTAAGCAATGCGCTTTAGCGCCCTGAGCCAACTCCATCTGCGTTGCCGCTACGAGCAATTCATTCCCGGCGCGCTGCACCCTGATGGCCGGCGGTATTTGCCGCAGGTGGTGGTAACGCCGCTAGACGCCGGCCCTGACACTGCCCCAGACACCAAGCTGTGGCTGGTCGATCGCCATCACCGCGTCGATCCAGAATTGGCAGGTCGCGTGATCAGTGCCCGCCTGCTCTGCGCGCTCAGCGCGGTACAACTGCAAACCCCGCCGTTCCGCGCCGGGTTCACGCCGTCGCCGCACAGTGCTCCAGCCGCGCCGTTAAGTGAACCCATCGTCTATGGCCGGGTCGCTGCGGTCTTAGCATGGGAAGTGCAGCGTGAACATCTGCCGTTCGAGACGCTCTACACTGAATTAGTGATTGCGTTGGCTGATGAGGCGACGATCGGCTTGCGCACGACGCTCAGCGCGCCGCGGATCGCCGATCTGATCGGCAGCGATCTCCTCAGCGCGGGCGATTGGATCGAGGTGCGCCGGTCACGGATCGACATTTTGGCGTTGGAACCCATCAACGTCGCCGCTTCCCCTATCCGCATGCCGCAAACCCCATCGTAGGGGTACAGCACGCTGTACCCCTACGATGGGGTGTACCCCTCGCCGTGCGTCACGCCTCCGTCACCGTACCGTTGCACGCGCCACTCCACGCCGGCGCCGCATCGCATAGCCGTAATAGCCCATCAACTCTTCCATCACGCTCGGCCACGACCGGCGCTCGGCAGCGGCCCGGCCCGCCAACCCTTGCGCCATCCGGCGGGTATCATCGGCGAGTAGCTCGCGCAGGCGAGCGCGCAAATCGGTGGCGACGCCGGGAGTAAACAGGTAGCCATTCTGGCCGTGCTGCACCAGATCAATCGCGCCACCGGCCCGCGCCGCCACCACTGGCAGCGCCGAAGCCATCGCCTCTTGAATCACCTGACCGAAGGTGTCGGTATCGGACGGGAAGACGAACGCATCAGCGCTGGCATACGCCGCCGCCAACGCTTCTCCCTTCAGATAGCCGGTAAAATGCACCGGCAGGCCGGCGCAGCGTCGCTGCAGTTCGGGCCGGAAGGGGCCATCGCCGACGATCACCAGCCGCGTATTGGGCAGGCCGCGAATCGCTTCGGGCAGCAGTTCGACCCGCTTTTCGGCGGCGACGCGGCCAACGTACAGCACAATGCGCTCACCGGGTTGCGCCCCGACCGCTTCACGCCATGCCTCGCTGCGGTGGCGGGGATGGAACCGCTCGACATCAACCCCGCGCCCCCAAATCCGCAAGCGGCGAAAGCCGGCTGAGCGAAGAACGCGCAACGTAAAGCTCGACGGGCAGAGGTTGATCTGGCAGCGGTTGTGGATCCAGCGCAGCCACGCATTGACGCCGTGCTGCAAAAAGCCGAAACCATAGTGCCGGCTATACGCGCCGAAGTCGGTATGGTACGAGGCGATCAGCGACAAACCGAGGCGCCGCACAATGCCGGGCACAATCGCCCCCAACACCACTGGCCCTACTAGGTGCACCACATCGGGCTGAAAACTGCGCAGGCGAGCCGTCAAGCCGGGTTGGGGCGGCGTCAATTTTACTTCAGGATACATCGGCAACGGCATCCCGCTGAGCGGCACAATTTCAGCACCAGCATAGCTCGCCGGCGCGCCCTGCGGCGCAAACAGCACCGCCTCATGACCAGCGCGCTGCAAATGTTCCAGCAGCCGGCAAAGGGTGGTCGTCACGCCATTCACGTCAGGCAGAAACGTTTCTGCGATCAGCGCCACACGCATGGCATCAACTCCAGACGAAAAGCGGACATCCTACAATGTTGCCGGCACAATACAATGCGGGTGTTAAGCTGGTATGCGCTCAGCGTTAAGTGTGCGCTAACCGCCGGCTAAATCTCGTACAGCGATAGCCATCTATGCTATCACCGGTTGCGATAAGCCGGTATAATAGTAAGGGTGAGGCTTCCCTCGCCCTAGATACGGACACGCAACCGGCGAGACATCCCTCGCCCCTAGGTATGGCATCTTGGATGGAGGACACACCACTATGGCCGACGCAATGGCGGCTAGCCGCGACGCTTGCCACCAACGGCTGGCAACGATCTTTCCTGCCGGGGCGCTGGTCTGGATTGAAGCCGAAGAATATGATGCTGACGGCATGTTCTGGCGTGTAACTTTGCTCTCCCGGAATACATCTGGTCATTGGGAACGCCAACGGTACCGTTACGATATACCGACCGAAGTTGTCTTCTTTATGGGTTCGACCCCAATCAGCGATGAGGAAGCAGCTCGCATCCGGCGCACTGCGCTGCGGCTGCCTACCGGTCGCACCCTGCAAGCGAGGGCCGTATGACCTTACAACCAATGGACTCACCGCGCCGGTTTGGCAAGCGCAGCCTGATCGCGCTCGCGGTGCTGGGCGTGTTGCTGTTGCTCATTTTGCTGGCGCTGAGTATGGATGCCGGCGAGCAGACCCGCTTCCTCACCGGCGGCGGCAGTGTGCTGGTGCTGGCGCTGCCCGCCTTTCTGGCTGGCGTGCTTAGCTTTCTCTCGCCATGTACGCTGCCCATCTTGCCGGCCTACTTTGCCTTCACCTTTCAGGCCAGCGGTCATGGGCGGGCGCGGGTCGCCACCATGGGCATCGCCTTCTTCCTCGGCCTTGCCACCACGATGACCTTGCTCGGCGCTAGCGCCACCGCCCTCAGCGGCTTGCTCTTCGCCAACCGCAGCGCCCTCACGTTCTGGGGCGGGCTGGTTATCATCGCCTTCGGCATCATGGGCATGCTCGGCAAAGGCTTCGCCGGCCCCCAACTGCAAGAGCGTCCGGCTGCCACCTTCGCCGGTTCGTATCTCTATGGCGCAACCTTCGCCCTTGGCTGGACGGCATGCGTCGGGCCGATTTTGGGCGCGTTGTTGACCCTGCTGGCCGCCACCAGTGACGTTGCTATCTTGCAAGGAGCCGTGCTGGCGTTTATCTACTCGCTGGGGCTAGGGCTACCACTCATTCTGATCGCCACCTTCTTCCAGCGGCTCGGCGCCGGTTCGCGCGCATGGCAATTCCTGCGCGGGCGCGGGTTCACCGTCAATCTGTTCGGACGCGAACTGTTCTTACATACGACCAGCCTGCTCAGCGGTGCGCTGATGGTTGTCATGGGCCTGCTCTTGGCGACCGGGCGGCTGGAATGGATTTCTCAGCAAGCGAATGCCACCCCCATGGCGCAGTGGTGGGTCGAAATTGAAGCAGCGATTGGCCGGCTGTTTGGGCTTTGAGGACGTATGACGGATATACCCATTCGCGCTGCCGGTTGTGTTGTGCTGGCCCGTGATGAAACAGGCCGGCAGCTTGTCTTATTGATTCAAGATCAACAAGGCGTCTGGACATTGCCCAAAGGCCATGTTGACAATGGCGAGAGTGATGAAGCAGCGGCAGTGCGTGAAGTCGCCGAAGAGACCGGTATTCACTGCACGCTGGCCGAGCGGCTCGAACGGGTGACCTATCCGGTGTACCGGCGCGGGCGCTGGCGCGACAAGCAAGTCACCTTCTTTCTGGCCAGCGCCTCACCCGAACCGCCGATCCCGGCGCTGGCCGAAGGGATTCGGGCCGCAGCATGGGTGCCGCTCAACGACGCCATCCGTCAGATCGGCTATCGCCAGTTGCGCGTATTGCTCCAGCGCGTGGCGCGCCGGGTAGGGCAGGGATTGGGGAGTGGCGAGTAGGGAAGGGCGCATGCATTCATAAGAGATAACAGACTCCCACAACCGATGAACGATGTCGAACAACGAAACCATCTCACTCCCGCCCCTTCTCGCATCCCGCAAGCAGACGTGCTATAATGCAACATACGGCGCGCCAGCATGCCCGCGCTCAACGCTGAGCGCCAGCGCCTTGATTGTTGCGCAAAGCGAATTGTGTTAAGGATACCACCGTGAAAGTTACGACCGAAAAACAGCCAAAGAGTCTCATCTCATTGCAGATTGAAATCGACCGAGATCAGTTCGAGCGCGGTCTCGATCAGGCGGCGCGCCGTCTGTCGCAGAAGTTTCCCATTCACGGCTTCCGTCCCGGCAAAGCGCCTCGCTTTATTATTGAACGCACCTTCGGGCGCGCGGCGCTAATCGAAGAGGCGACCGAGGATCTGATCAATAACGCCTTCAAGAAGGCCATCCAGCAAGAGCAGATCGAAGTGATCGGCCCGCCGGCCCTCGAACGGATCGACTCGCTGGAGCCGTTCATCTTTACGGTTAAGGTGCCGGTGCCGCCAACGGTTACGCTCGCCGATTACCGCAGCATCCGCGTGCCGCTGAACGTCGAGCCGGTGACCGATCAGATGGTCGAGCTTGAGCTTGAGCGCATGCGCGAAGAACACGTCATCTTGCAAGAGATCGACGAGCCGCGTCCGGCCCAGCAAGGCGACCGGCTGCGGGTGCTGCTCAGCACCACGGTTGAAGGCGACGAAGGTGAAGCCGAGGCCGGCGACGCGTCCGAAGCTGAGTCTGAGGCTTCCGGCTCGGAAGAGCAGCTCGACCTTGAGCCGAACCGGCTGGTGGACGAGCTGTATCAAGGGCTGATCGGCATGAACGTTGGCGAGAAGAAAGCGATCGTCGCCACGATGCCCGACGATCATGCCGAAGAGTCGATCCGCGGAAAGCAGGTGAAGTTCAAGGTTGAGGTGCTGGGCATTCAGCGCCGGATCGTGCCAGCGTGGGAAGAGCTGCCGGGTCTGGTGAATTTCACCGGTACGCTCGATGAGCTGAAGGCCAAGGTGCGGGCCGATCTCGAAGAGGCCGAGCGCCGCCGCGCCGAGCAAGCGTTGCTCAACGCCTACCTTGAGCAATTGGTCGAGCAGACCACCTTCGATATTCCTGATGTGATGATCCGCGATCTGGCGCACTCGATGCTGCACGACCAAGAGCAGCAATATGCGCGCTACGGCATCACCCTCGAGCAGGTGTTGCAGTATCGCGGCATTACCCACGATCAGGCGGTTGATGAACTGCTGCCCGAAGCCGAACGGCAGACCAAGGTGACGCTGGCGCTCAGCGAGGTGATTAAGCAGGAAGGGTTGACCGTCACCGACGACGAGATCGCAGCCGAGATCGAGCGCATTCTGGCCGACTACGAAGAGGAGCGGCGGCCACAACTCAAAGAGATGCTCAACACTCAACTGCGCTCCTCGGTCGCGAATGTGGTGCTTGATAAGAAACTCCGCGCTCGCCTCACCGAGATTGCCCGCGGCGAACCGAGCGCAGCGCCGGACGCTGAACCGGCCACCGAAGCGACTGCAACGGAAGATCAATCCAGCCGTGCAACAACTGAATCGTGAGGAGTACCGTATGAATTGGTCAACGCGCTATAGTCACGACTGGCGCAGCATGCCGAGCCCGGAATGGCTCTCGCAACGGCCGGAATTGCTGATTCCGATGGTGGTCGAGAGCACCAGCCGCGGCGAACGCGCCTTTGATATCTATTCGCGCTTGTTGAAAGAACGAATCGTGATCTTGGGCACGCCAATTGACGATCAGATCGCTAATCTGATCGTCGCCCAGTTGCTCTTCCTTGAGAGCGAAGATCCCGATCGCGACATTTGGCTCTACATCAACAGTCCGGGCGGGTCGGTCACCGCCGGTCTGGGGATTTACGATACGATGCACCACATCCGCCCAGATGTGGCGACGGTCTGTGTCGGCATGGCCGGCAGCATGGCAACGCCGATTCTGGCCGGTGGGGCAAAGGGCAAGCGCTACAGCCTGCCCCACTCGACCATTCACATGCACCCGGCCGGCGGCGGCGCCCGCGGCTACGCGCCTGATGTCGAGATCATGGCCCGTGAGCTGCTCCGGCTGCAACAGGTGGTGCGTGAACTGCTGGCCAAAGACACCGGCCAACCCATCGAACGGATCGCGAAGGACTTCGACCGCGACCTGTTCATGACGCCGGAGCAAGCCAAAGAGTACGGCATTATCGACGAAATCCTCACCCGCGAGGAAAAGAAGTAATGACGCCCGGGCGGGCGCGACCGCCAGCGCCCGCCCGCTCGTCTGGAGAATCCCCCATGACTCGTACCCGCAATCCCGGCCGTGATCCGTATGCCTGCTCGTTCTGCGGGCGCGGACAGGATGAAGTGCAACGGTTGATCGCCGGCCCCGGCAATGTCTTCATCTGCGATGAGTGCGTCGCGCTGTGCAGCGCCATCATCGCTGAAGAGAGCGATCAGAAGACCCCAGCGTCGCGGCGCACGCCGCCCCCCGGCCCTGCTCGCTTGCCGACGCCGCGCAAGCTCCGCGAAAAGCTCGATCAGTACGTAATCGGGCAGGATCGGGCGAAGGTCGCCTTGTCGGTGGCGGTGTACAACCACTATAAGCGCGTGCGGGCCGGCGCCCGGATCGATGATGTCGAAATCAGCAAGAGCAATATTTTGCTGATTGGGCCGACCGGTAGCGGCAAAACCTTGCTGGCCCAAACCATGGCCCGCATCCTCGATGTGCCGTTCGCGATCGCCGATGCGACCGCCCTGACCGAAGCCGGGTATGTAGGGGAAGATGTCGAGAATATCCTGCTGCGCTTGATCCAAGCTGCCGATGGCGATGTCGAACGCGCGCAGACCGGCATTATCTACATCGACGAGATCGACAAGATTGCGCGTAAATCAGATAACCCCTCGATCACGCGCGATGTGTCGGGCGAAGGGGTGCAGCAGGCGCTGCTCAAGATCCTCGAAGGCGGCGTTGCCCACGTGCCGCCGCTGCCCGGCCGCAAGCATCCGCAGCAAGAGTATATTCCGTTTGACACCACGAATGTGCTCTTCATCTGCGGCGGTGCATTTGAAGGGATTACCAACATTATCGCCAAACGGCTGCGGGGCAAGCAGGCGATCGGCTTCGGCAGCAATCCGGTGAAGACGATCGATGAAGAGGGCGCGTTGCTGGCCCAAATTACTCCCGACGATTTGATGCGTTTCGGATTCATCCCCGAATTTGTCGGGCGGTTGCCAGTCATCGTCGCCCTCGATCCGCTGAGCCGCGAGGCCATGCTGCGCATCTTGACCGAGCCGCGCAACGCGATTATCAAGCAGTATCAGAAACTGTTCGCACTCGACCACTGCGAGCTGGAGTTTACGCCCGACAGCCTAGAAGCGATCGTCGATCGCGCCATGAACGCTCGCACCGGCGCCCGCGCCTTGCGCAGCATTGTCGAAGAGGTCTTGCTTGAGGTGATGTTCGAGATCCCGTCGCAAGAGCATATCGGGCGCTGCATCGTCAACGCCGAGGTGATTCAAGGCCGGGGCCGGCCCATTCTGGTGCCGCGAGCCGATTATCGCCGCCGGCTAGATGAAGCCGTCTAAGTAGAGCTGCACGGCGTGCGGCCCGACGCGAACGAACGAAGAATCCGTATGCCATTATTTCATCGCACATCACAACGCGCAGCCGATCAACCGCCGCCCAAACGCCGGATCTTAGTGGCCGACGACGATCCCTCGATTGGCCGCCTGATCCAGACTGCCCTGCCGGCGCAACAGTATGAAACGGTGGTGGTCGCGAATGGCATGGAGGCGTTGAACACCTTTGAGAAAGACCAGTTCGATTTGGTCTTTCTCGATGTGATGATGCCCTTCGTTGACGGGTTCGATGCCTGCGAGCGCATTCGCGCCAAGAGCGATGTGCCGATCGTGATCATCACTGCCCGCGACGGCACTGATGATATTGTGCAAGGGTTCCGGCGCGGGGCCGACGAATACATTACCAAACCGTTCAAAGTGGCCGAGTTTGTCGCCCGCGTAGAAGCGATTTTGCGCCGGGTAGACATGCAAAAGGCGCGCACGGCGCCAACCTTCGTGCAAGTGGGTGATCTCGCCATTGATGCCATCGCGCACAAAGTGGCGGTGCGCGGCGCCGAGATTAAACTGACGCCGATGGAGTTTGAGCTGCTCTATTTCCTCGCCGCCAACGCCGGGCAGGTCTTCACCCGCGAGGTGCTGTTCCGCGAGGTGTGGGGCTATGAATACGTCGGCGAAACCAATCTGGTCGATGTCTGCGTGCGCCGTTTGCGCGAAAAAGTTGAGGTGGAGCCGTCCAAACCGAAGGTCATTCTGACGGTGCGCGGCGTTGGCTACAAGCTCGAACGAGCATAGACCGGAGTGCGGGTTCATTCAAAGACGCCGAAGCGCAAAGAGGTTGATGGGCAAGAGCAGCGCTCCTTTGGCCCACAACACTCTTCGCCGCTTCGCGTTTTTGCGTCATCTGTATATGAAGGCAGGAACTGAATATGCCATCCTCACACGTGTTTGTCTCGCGCCATCCGCTGGTGCAACACAAACTGGCGCTCCTGCGCAGCAAGTGGACTGAGCCGAAGAAGTTTCGCGAATTGGTGCGCGAGATTGCCCAGTTGCTGTTTTACGAAGCGACGCAAGATCTGGCGCTAGCGCCGCTGACCGTTGAGACGCCGCTGGCCAATTGCGAAGGGTTTGAAGTGGCTGAGCGGATCGGCATTATCCCGATTCTGCGCGCGGGCCTTGGTATGGCCGAAGCGATTGTTGACATTCTGCCGACGGTGCATGTCTGGCACCTCGGCCTCTACCGCGACCACGAGACCTTGCAGCCAGTGACGTATTACAACAAGCTGCCCAGCAAGCCGGATATCGACCTCTCCATCATCGTTGACCCGATGCTGGCGACCGGCGGCTCGGCAGTCGCCGCAGTGGATATTCTCAAGCGGTGGGGCGCTCAGCGGATCAAATTCCTCGGCCTGATCGCCGCCCCGGAAGGGGTGCGCGCGCTGTCGGAAGCCTACCCTGACGTAGCCATCCATCTGGCCGCAATTGACAGCCACCTCAACGAGCGCGGCTATATCGTGCCCGGCCTTGGCGATGCCGGCGACCGCCAATTCGGAACGGGGTAGCGGCCCTCACCCCCTTGCCCCCTCTCCTGCGCCGGCGTGCCCGCTTGCTATTGCGAGGGGGTGGGGCGAATGCCCCCACCCCAACCCTCCCCCGCTGGGGTTCAAGGGCGGACAGACCATCTGTCCGGCACCCGGCCCTCAAGGGCCGGGCTACCCTTACGAAGCCCGCAGCGCGGGCGAATGCCCCCACCTTAACCCTCCCCCGCTGGGGTTCAAGGGCGGACAGAACATCTGTCCGGTACCCGGCCCTAGGGGCCGGGCTGCCCTTACGAAGCCCGCGGCGCGGGCGAATGCCCCCACCCCAACCCTCCCCCGCTGGGGGAG
>NZ_DAOTWH010000102.1:0-12089 GCF_034435895.1 Chloroflexus sp. | reverse complement strand
CCCCCTCCCCCGCTGGGGGAGGGGAGGTGAGAGCCACAAAGAGACACAAAAACGTTTTGTGCCTTTTGTGTCTTTTTGTGGCTCTTCCCTCCTCCCGACCTCTGCAGTAACATATTCTTGCAATTGCTGTGCAATACCTGTTCGTAGTATACTACTCATGATGAATACTGCACCAATCTTGATCGTTGGCGGATTCGCCAGCGATCCCCAACTCTACAAACCACTGCGCGCCCATCTTGCCGAGGTGAGCGGACGGCCCGTCTTTATTGCGCCCATCAACCGGCTCGACTGGGCATGGGTGGCGCTCGCCGACAGCTACGCCGAGCTGCTGCGCAAGCTCGATCGCGCGGTCAACGATCTCATCGCCCAAACCGGCAGCTCGCGCGTCACGCTGGTTGCCCATAGCGCCGGCGGCGTGCTCGCCCGCATCTTCCTCGGCGACCAGCCCTATCGCGGGCGCGCTTACCACGGCCATCACCGTGTCGATATGCTGATCACATTGGGCACGCCGCAGCGCACCGAACGCGAAGGCCGCATCGGCGGCCTCAACCAGACTCGCTGGGCCGACGAGCATTATCCGGGGGCGTATTGGCCAGATGTGCAATACGTGAGTGTGATCGGGCGCAGCATCTTCGGCGATCCCAACGGCCTGCCACCCGAACGCGGCGCCTACCAGAGCTATCGTCTCATCAGCGGCGAAGGCGCGCAATGGGGCGATGGCGTGACGCCGCTTCACCACGGTCTTCTGCCCGGCTCATTACAAATCATCATCCCCGGCCTGCGCCACGACCCGCGTCCCGACCGGCTCTGGTACGGCTCTAGCCCAGCCACCGTCGCAGTCTGGTGGCAGGCCGCCGTTGCCTATGCTGCGACACCAGCCGGCGCGATCGGCTATAATCAATCTAGTGACGTTGCAGCGCAGCGTCTCGCCGCCAAATCACGAGCATAGCACCATGACCTTGCTCATCCCCTCTTTTTGGAGCAGGGTTGGGGTGAAGGGAATACAGCGAGGAACCGTATGTTTCGTCGTCTTTTTGGGCGCGCCCAAGACGCGCCGCGGAGCGAAGAAGAAGCTGTCCGCGAAGAGGAGCAGGTCGCCGCGTCGCTGGAAAAATCGCGACAGGGCATCTTTGGCCGGATTGCCAAACTGTTTGCGAACGACGATCCGATCACCGATGAACTGTGGGATGAGCTGGAAGAGGCGCTGCTCCAAGCCGATGTCGGGCTTGAGACGACCCAATATCTGGTGAACCGCACCCTCGACCGCGTCAATCGCCACGGGGTCAAGAAAGCGCGTGAAGCGCGTGATATGCTCAAGGCCGAAATGGTGCGCACCTTTGCCGAATATGCCGGCCAGAAGCGCCCTGACGCCAAGCCGTATGTGATTTTGGTGGTCGGCGTGAACGGGGCCGGCAAGACGACTCTGATCGCGAAATTGGCGCACCGCTACAAGAACCGCTTCGGCAAGAAGGTGCTGCTCGCCGCTGGCGATACCTTCCGCGCTGCAGCCACCGAGCAGCTTGAGACGTGGGCCGAGCGGGCCGGCGTGCCGTGCGTGAGTCTTGGCCAAGGCGCTGATGCGGCGGCAGTAGTGTATAAGGCAATCGATGCCGCGCTTGAGCAAAATGTCGATATCTTGATCGTTGATACCGCCGGTCGCTTGCATGCTAAGTACAACCTGATGCAAGAGCTGGAGAAGATCCGCAACATTATTGCTCGCAAACTGCCCGGCGCGCCCCACGAGACGATTCTCGTGATCGATGCGACCACCGGCCAGAACGGGGTGTTGCAGGCCAAAGCCTTTCTTAAGGCCGCCGGCGTGACCGATGTTGCGGTGACAAAGATGGATGGCACCGCCAAGGGCGGGATCGCCTTCGCCATCGCTCAAGACATCGAACGCCCGATCCGCTATATCGGCACCGGCGAGAAGCTCGACGATCTGGCGCTGTTCGACGCGCAAACCTTTGTTGATGCACTATTTGCCGAACCTAAAACGGTGAAGGGGTAACGGGAGCGGCACAATAGCGTTGTGCCCGTACTGTGAGAGAGGGCTATGTCGGTCGAAATTGTCAAATGCCCATCCTGTAAGCAAAAACTTGCCATCTTTCCCTATGTGCCCGTTGGTGGGCAGGTCGTCTGCGCCAACCGTAATTGCGGCGTCAGCATCCGGCTCGTCTCGCGTAAACCACTGCGAGTAGAACTGGTGCCCGAAGAAGAGACCTACACCGTCGATTACCGTCCGGAGTCGTATGGTTGATCGGCGGCTGATCGCCTCCCTCTGTCTAATCGCTTGTACGGTGCTGCTCGCCAGTTGTATGCTCATCAGTGGCGAGCAGACCACTGTTTCCTTACAAGGCAGTGCCGCCAATATCCTGACCACCTTCGTCAGCGCCGAGGGCAGCGACGAATACCGGGTGCCGGCGTTGCCGGCCAACACCGAAGCGCAGGCCATTGTTATGGTCGCAGTCGAATCGGGTGATGTGCAGATCGACCTCATCCAACCCGACGGTGCGGTCTCCTTCGTGCTCGCCAGCCGTCCGGGGACGCAAGTAACCCGCAGCGGCCCGATTCGCAGCGACGAGCAAGGCCAGATTCGTTACCGGATCACGGCCCGCAACGCGCGCAACGGCGAGATCCAGATCTTTGTGTTGCCGTGAGGGGTGGCGAACGGCAAGTGGTTAGGCCCGTTTTTTGTTTGCCATCCCTACGCCGCCGGTAAGTACCACTGCGATCACGAAAATGGCCCCCTTAATCACCTGCTGATGGTACGATGGCACGCCGAGCAGGTTGAGACCGTTCGCCAGCATCCCGATAATGAATGATCCGGCGATCGTTCCCGGAATGCCGCCAGCGCCGCCGGCGAGGCTGCTGCCGCCCAACACCGCCGCGGCGATGGCGTCAAGTTCAAGGCCGATGCCGGTGTTGGGTTGGGCCGACCACAGGCGCGCAGTGAGAATAATCCCGCTGAGCGCGGCGCATAACCCGCTGATCAGGTAGGCGCTGAATTTGATCCATCCAACGTTCACGCCGGCAAGCCGCGCGGTCTCTTCGCCACCTCCAATCGCGTAGAGATGCAAGCCGAGCCGGGTTTGGCGCAGAATGAGGTGCGCGATCACCGCCGTGATCAACAAGATCCAGACCGGCATCGGCGCTCCAAGCCACGACTCGCTGCCCCAAAAGGTAAACGCCTGATCAAGACCGGCAATGGGCCGGCCTTGGGTATAGACCAGCGTCAACCCGCGCGCGGTCGCCATGCTAGCCAATGTGGCCACAAACGGGGGCAGCCGGCCCCATACAATCAAAGCGCCATTGAGGGCGCCAATCGCCAACCCGGTTGCGATGCCAGCGAGCAATCCCGGATACGTGCCAAGCTGGACGGCAATCCCGGCAGCGATTGCTCCGGCCAGCGCGGCAGTTGAACCGACCGATAGATCGATCCCGCCGGTAATGATTGTGAAGGTCATGCCAATCGCTACTAGAGCCACGAGCGAGGTTTGCAGGGCGAGGGTCAATAGATTATTGACAGTAAAAAATTGGGGCGACAAGAGCGCAAACGTTACCAAGATAACCAGCAAAATCAGATACGTTCCAATCTGGTTCAGCGAAACCGTTTTGAGGTGCATCATGGCGTTTACTCTTGCCCGATGGCGGCTTGCATGATCCGATCCTGCGTCGCCTCGGCGCGGTTCAATTCCGCTGTGATCCGCCCCTCGCGCATAACCAAGATCCGGTCGCTTACAGCTAGTATTTCCGGCAATTCCGAAGAGATCATCAAAATGGCCATGCCCTGCGCGGCCAACTCGCGAATCAGGGCGTGAATATCCGCTTTAGCGCCAACATCAACGCCGCGAGTTGGCTCATCGAGGATCAAGACCTTTGGTTGCAGCGCTAACCAGCGCGCAATAATCACCTTTTGCTGATTACCCCCCGACAGATTGCGCACTTGCTGGTTGAGCGAGGGGGTACGCACCCGCAAACGCGCACTTAAGTCACTGACCTGTTGGGTGAGCGCGCGGAAATTGACGAACCCAAAGCGGGACAGCCGTTCGAGCAACCCGGCGCCGGCATTATTGCGCACGCTCTGTTTGAGAAATAGGCCTTGCGCTTTGCGATCCTCTGTCACTAACCCAATCCCTAACCGGATGGCATCGCGGGGTGAGCGGATTGATACCGGCTTGCCCTCAAACCAGATTTCCCCCTGATCGAGCCGGCCGGCGCCGAATAACACGCGGGCGACATTGGTGCGTCCGGCGCCAACCAAGCCGGCCATGCCAACGATTTCACCGCGATGGAGGGTCAGGGAAACGCCGCGCACGGCTTTGCCGGCAACGAGATTGGTAGCGCGCAAGATTGGCTCGCCGCGCGGTTCGGCCGGTTGTGGAGCCGAGGGTTGCAGTTCACGCCCAACCATCAATTGCACGACCCGCTGCGGGGTAAACTCGCGCGCCGGGCCGGCGGTGATCAGTTCGCCATCGCGCATCACCGCGATCCGGTCGGCTAGCGCAAAAATCTCTTCCATGCGGTGTGAAATGTAGATCAACGCGACCCCTTCGGCGCGCAGTTGGCGCACCAAGCGAAACAGGATCTCGGTTTCGCGATCGGTGAGCGAGCTCGTCGGTTCGTCAAGCGCAATCAGGCGCGCTCGATATGAGAGCGCGCGGGCAATTTCCACCAATTGCTGCTCGGCGATGCTTAGTTCAGCGATTTTGGCCCGCGCCGAGATCGTAATGCCGAGGCGATCAAGCACCTGTTGCGTTTGGCGGTACAGTTCATTCCAGTCGATCCATCCACCCCGGCTCGGTTCGCGGCCGAGAAACATATTTTGCCCGACGGTCAGTTCAGGGATCAGCGCTAACTCTTGGTGAATCATCGTGATCCCTAACGCTTGCGCGCGGCGCGGCGAGTCGATGCGGACTTCCGTTCCGTCGAGTATGATCGATCCACTGTCGGGTTGGACGACGCCGTTAATGATGTTCATCAAGGTGGATTTTCCGGCGCCGTTTTCACCGACTAAGGCCAAAATTTGCTGGTCGTAGGCTTCGAGACTGACGTTTTTTACCGCCTGTACGCCGGGAAATGCCTTGGAAACGTTGATCAATTTGAGCCGTGGAGTTGCGCTTGTCATAGATAGAGAACGGTCCGGAAGCAGCGAGAGCTTCCGGACCGGCTACAAGGCCTACTTCGTCACCAGATTCAACGGCACCGGGATCGAGGCGTCTACCTTATCACCCTTCAGGTACTTGACGACTGTTTCAACCGCAATCTGGCCCATCAGATCCGGTTGTTGGGCGACGGTGGCCGCCAATTTGCCCTCTTGCACCGCTTTGGTGGCATCGTCGATTGCGTCGAAACCGACAAAGACGATGCCGCTGCGGCCTGCCGCTTCCGCCGCCTGAATCGCGCCGAGTATCATCTCGTCGTTGTGGGCGAAGACGCCGTTGATTTCCGGCTGGGCCTGCAAGATGTTCTCGAAGACGCGCAGACCGCGGTCGCGGTTGAAGTCTGCCGTCTGTTGGGCGACAATCTCGACGCCTTGGCACGAGGCTGACATATACTCATTGAAGCCTTGGCCGCGATCGCGGGCCGCCGAGGTGCCGGCAATGCCCTGCAATTCCACCACTTTGCCCTTGCCGCCAATCGCGTTGCAGAGGAATTCTGCCGCCATCCGTCCGCCGGCCACGTTGTCCGACGCAATGTGGCTCACCACCGTACCGCCATTGGCGCCGCGATCAACCGTGAAGACCGGAATGCCAGCAGCGTTCGCTTTCTGAATCGCCGGCACCACCGCGTCCGAGTCGGTCGGGTTGATGATCAAGGCGTTGACTTTCTTGGTGATGAGGTCTTCGATCCCGGCGATCATTTTGGCCGAGTCATCTTGGGCATCTACAATCGTGAGTTTGACGCCGGCTGCATCGGCGGCGCGCTGCGTGCCGTCGCGCAAGGTGACGAAGAAGGGATTGTTGAGGGTAGAAATGACGATTCCAATCGTGATCTCGCCGCCGCCTTGCGCCGGCGCTGCGGTCGGTGAGGCTGCCGGGCCGGTGTTGGTACAGGCGGCGAGCGTGATGAGTGCCAGTGCGACGATCATTTGTATCAGGTGCTTCATTGCTCTCAATCCTCCTTGATGGTATCAGGACGAAAACGTTTGCGTGATGAGAAACAAGCTACCGTTACTGCGATAAGCCCTCCTTTCCGTTCAGCTATCGACTATTGCGCGAGCCAATCGCTCGATAGAGCAGCAGGGCCAGCGCAATTACCACCCCTTTCACCACCTGCTCCCATAACGATGAGACATTGAGCAGGTTGAGACCGTTGTTGAGCGTTTCAATCAAAAGCGCACCCAGCAAGGTGCCCACCAACCCGCCTTCGCCGCCGCTAAAGCTAGCCCCGCCGACCACAACCGCCGCAATCGCGTTGAGTTCGTAGCCAAGGCCGATGGTTGGTTGGGCCGAGTCAAGCCGGGCAATCAGAATTAAACCGGCTAAGGCGGCGCAGCACCCTGAGATGGTGTAGACCAGTACCGTCAGCCGGTTGACCGGTACCCCGGTCAGGCGAGCAGCCGTGGGATTGTCGCCGAGCAGATAGATTTGCATGCCGAAGCTGGTGCGGTAGAGAAAGATCCCGCCGGCCACAAAGACCAACAGCATGAGCACGATTGGCACGGGGATGCCAGCAATATCACCGATACCAAGCCAACGGAACGCTGCCGGAAAACCGGTGATGGGCTGGCCTTGGGTGTACATCAGCGTCAGGCCGCGCGCCATCGTCAGCATCCCAAGCGTGGCAATAAAGGGTGGGATGCGCGCCAACGTAATCAGTACGCCATTGATGCAGCCAAGGCCGGCGCCGGTTGCCAATGCAGCAAGCACACTCAGCTCAACCGGCCAACCCTGTTTCATCAATGCCGCGCCGATCGTTACCGATAAGGCCAGCACCGATCCCACCGAGAGATCGATCCCTCCCGTTAAGATCACCAACGTCATCCCGGCGCTGATAATGCCGTTGATGGCCGTTTGGCGCAGAATGTTCGTCAAGTTGGCCGGCGTCAAAAACCGGTCAGAGAGGAGCGCCAGCGCCAGCATCAACAAGATAAAGATCAGCGCCAGTCCAAATCGTTGGCCAAATGTGCGACGATCGAAGCGATCGCTGCTCAACGGGAATGATCGCATGCTCGGTTCCCTATCTGCTCGCTATTGTCGCTAGAACACGACCCCAGCCACCAAAATCACATTCGCATACGGCGTAAACTCTCCGGTGCGCACGACAGCGCGCGCTTGCCGGCACAGCTCTTTGAGCGAAGCATGACTCATCTCTTCCAATGGCGTTGCCGATAACATCTGCGCCAGCGCAGTACGAATATGGGGACTGTGGCGTCCGGTCTCTTCGGCGATGATCGCGCGCTCGACCTGCATTTCGCTCAACACCGTGCGTACTGTGTCGAGAAACGGGGGCATATCCCGGCAAAGGGCGAGATCGATCCGGCGCGTTTCAGGTGGGATCGGCAGGCCGGCATCGGCAATCACCACCATGTCGCCGTGACCAAGACTGGCGATCAGCTCTGAAAGGGCTGTATTGAGTAACAAGGTCTTTTTCATATCGCCTGCACCTCCAACAACCGCACCACTTCCACCCGTGACGGCAACGAAGGCTGAGCGCCGGCGCGGGTCACGGCCAGCGCACCGGCGGCATTGCCCCACCGCACGGCTTCGCGGGGAGGCTTGCCTTCGGCCAGCGCAACGCAAAACGCTGCCACAAACGCATCGCCAGCGGCTACGGTATCAACCACTGGCACCTGAAATGCCGGTAGCTGCACCGATTGATCGTCCCTCACTAGCAGCGCGCCGTGCTCTCCCAGCGTTACCACAACACTCTTCACCCCTTGCTGGCGCAGCTTCGCAATCGCTGCCGCTACATCAGTTTCACCTCCAGCCAATGTTTGCAACTCCGGCTGGTTGGGCGTAAGGTAATCGAGTTGGGCCAGCAGCTCAGCCGGCAATGGGCGGGCCGGCGCCGGATTGAGAATGACCTTCACCCCATATTTGCGCGCGAGGCGCGTCGCCGCCATCACCGCCTCCAGCGGGCATTCGAGCGGCATCAACAGCGCATCCGCGCCGGCAAAGACGGCTTCGGCGCGTTCCACATCAGCTTCGCTCACTTGCATATTGGCGCCTAGCGCCACCACAATCGTGTTTTGCCCGTGCGCGTCGAGCGTGATCAGCGCCACGCCGGTCGGGTGATCGGGATCGCGCTGGACAAAGGTTGTATCAACGCCATCGTTTTGGGCGGCGGTCAGCAACGCCTCGCCAAACGCATCCACCCCGACCCGTCCGATCATGCGCGCTCGCGCGCCGAGCCGGGCCGCTGCGACCGCTTGATTCGCCCCTTTGCCCCCCGGAAAGATCTGAAAATCGCTGCCAATCAGCGTTTCGCCGGGTTGCGGGAGGCGCGGCGCGCGCACAACCAGATCCATATTCAAGCTACCCACCACAATGATTGTTGGGGTCATCGGCATACTCCTCCTGATTGGCGTTCAACCAAGCTGGTCGCGACGAGATGCGTGCGCGCCGGTAGGCCGGGATCTGCGATCCGCTCAAGCAGAAACTGCACCGCAGTGACGGCCAATGCGGCTTTGTCTTGGCGAATCGTAGTGAGCGGCGGATTGGCGTATGAAGCGAGCTCAATGTCATCAAACCCGACCACCGCGCAATCAGCCGGCACGCGCTGGCCGGCTTCGGCCAGCGCGCGCAACGCGCCGAGCGCCATCATATCGTTACAGACAAACAGCGCCGTTGGCGGTTGGTCAAGGCGCAACAATTCGTAGGTGAGGGCGTACCCTGAATGCGGGTGAAAATCACCGCGCCGGATCAATTGTTCATCAATCTCTAGGCCCGCTTCGGCGAGCGCCTGCCGGTATCCGACCACCCGCTCGGCGCTGGGGGTGAGGTGCGATGGGCCGGTAATGCAGCCAATCCGGCGATGGCCCCAGCTTAACAGATAGCGGGTGGCTAACAATCCGCCTTGCAAATTGTCGGTCAACACCGAGTCAACCTGCAGACCGGACAGTTGCCGGTCAACCACCACCACCGGCAGTTGTAGCTGCAGCAATTCTTCGAGCGACGGGCTTTGATCGCCAGTCGCCACGAAGATCAACCCATCAACCTGCTTTTGCACAAAAACATCAACATACACTTGCTCACGGGCAAGATCGTTTTCCGTATTGCCAAGAATGACGTTATAACCGGCCCGAAAAGCGGCATCTTCAATCGCGCGCGCCACTTCGGCGAAAAACGGGTTCGCGCTATCGGGCAATATCAAGCCAAGGGTGCGCGTTTCCCCCCGCCGCAGCGAGCGCGCGAGCACATTTGGCCGGTAATTCAACTCAGCCATCGCCGCCAATACCCGCTCGCGCGTTTCCGGCGCGACAAAGCGCGTATTGTTAATGATATGCGAGACCGTTGAGGGTGAGACTCCAGCTCGTAACGCGACTTCGCGAATTGTCGTCATATTTGTTTCACAATCGTTTGCGCAATCGTTTGCGCACCAGTGTAGCCGAACATTGGGCCTGAGTCAATCACCGTTCAGGCTAAAGCTAAACTATTCCTGCGCCCACTGCGGTACAGCCATACTCCTGCCAGCCGCACCCCGCCCCCAGCGGGAAAAGGGCGGACAGAACGTATGAGCGCAGATGTAATTGATGGCGTTGCGATGCGCTGGTTCGCCCTCACCCCCAGCCCCTCTCCCACTGGCGCGGGAGAGGGGAGCAGAGCTAAGCTTTGAGGCATTGCACAGCGATCAATGGTTATACTCGACCAAATGTTCCGTCCACCCCTCCCCCAGCGGGGGAGGGGTCGGGGGTAGAGGCATTGCCAACGCAAAGCCGCAGAGGAGGCAAAGGCGCAGGGAGGTTAAACGCAAACTCTGCGTTCTCTGCGGTAAGAATCCCTTCCGCGTTCGCTACGGTACAGACATACTCCTGCCAGCCGCACCCTTCCCCCAGCGGGGGAGGGGTGGGGCCTTGCCAAAGCCGCAACGGGTGCCAAGCACGCGAAGGGGAGAGGGAAGGGGGCGAGCGTGGAGGGCTGGCGCCCCGTTTACCCCCTGCGCCCTCTGCGTTCTCTGCGGTAAAAAAACCTCCTCGCGCCCGCTGCGGTCAACTCCCGCCGCGCACTTTCAGCTCAAGCAATCGCCCGCTGCTAATCTGTTCAAGCTTGCGCGTGAGCCGGTCGCCGCCCAAGATTAACTGCGCCACTGCCTGATGCGGAATGGCAATCAGCTCAAGCGGCGTGATCGCCACCACGCTAGCGATCGGCAATGTCCCACGCAGCAGCTCCATCTCGCCAAAAAATTCCGCTGGGCCAAGCCGCGCCACCAATCGCGCCGGCCCGCTCGGCCCGCGTTCAGTCTCTTCCTGCCGCAACACAGCAACCTGACCTTGCGCAATAATGTAGAGTTTCCCGCTCGCCCGACCTTGCCGGATAATCACCTGCCGGGGGGCAACCGTGATCTGTTCGGCGTTACGGGCTAGATCGCGCAGTTGGGCGCGCGGCACATCAGCCAGCAACGGCACCCGCTCAAGCAGTCGCATGCGGTTCAGCAGTTCAGCCCCTTCCGCAGTATGCGGCGCCGCTTCGCGCAGCATCCGTTGCAATTCGCTCGCCGGCAAGTACAACAGATCACTCTCAATGCTGGCCCGATATTCGCACTCCGTCCCCCCTTGCCCTTGCAACTCGCCAAAATAGTCGCCGCGGTGCAGTTCGCGCACAGCGTCGCCATGCCGTTCCAGCACTTCACCGGCCTCAATCACCCAAATCCCGCGCGGCGGTTCGCCGGCGCGCAGCAATATCTCGCCCGCAGCCACCCGTTGCGGCACAAAGGCTGCCGCCAGCTCGTGCAACTCGTGGTCGTCGCAGGTGGCAAACAGCTCAATCCGGCGCAGCAAGCGGAGGCGCGCTTCCCGCGCGTCACCAAACGCCTGCGAGATTTCGTTGGCCCATGGCATCTGGGCAAGGCAGTGCCGGTCAAGCGCCTCGCGCTCCGGCCACGGCAAGGCGTCATACGATGCCAGCAGCGCGCGGCGAGCAAACGCCCGTCCTGCCAGTTGTTCCAGCGCCGTGATGGTGTAACGCAGAATCTCGGCATAACGCGCGGCCTGCGCATCGAGCGGCATTTCCAGTACGGTTGGGCTGATCCGCACCTGATCCCGGTCAAAGGTGATTTCCCAGTTGGCCGTCGCCGCCAGCACATCCATCCGGTTATCAAGCGCGCTGGTGCGTTGCACCCCGTAGTTTGCGCGCAACAGGCGGTACATACCGATGTACACGTGGCGGAAGGAGTCTTGCAGCCGCACCTTCTCACCCAATGCCGGTTGCAACGGCCAGCTCAACCCGCTCAGGCTGATGCTGCGCAAGGTGACGAGGTGGGTCGCCCACGCTGCTGCCCACAAGCCGGCGGCCAACACCAGCAGCGCCAGCGCCGGCGGCGTGTTTCGCCACACCGGCAATAATTCCAACAAATAGCTGCCGATTTGAATCAGAATGCCAAACCAGAGTAACAGCCAGCTCCAGAAAAGCCGCGCATCGCGCAAACTGATGAGCAACGGCAAGAGCAAGGCTTGCCCGATCACGCCGCTATAGATCGGGACAGCGGCAATTAAAGCCCACAACGGGCTATATTCGGGGTGCGCCACGCGGATGAGTTCGGCGGCGATCGCGCCAGCGGGAAAGGCAAGCGTGAGCAAGAAGGCGCTAGCGATCAATTCACCGCTGCGCTGTTGGTGTAGATCAACATCGAGCAGCGCGACAAAACCGGCCAAGAGCAGCAGTGCATAGCCGGCAATCTCCATTCCCGACCAGAGCCGTACCGCGTTAGGAGCGAGCAAATATCCCGCCTGCGCCACCATTTCGATCACGCTGATCAGCAAGAAGCTAGCCAGCGCCCGCCCGATCCACGCCCCTTCATAGTCGCGTTGCAAGTACCATTGCGCAACGACTGCCGCGACCCACAGCGTGGTCAGCACTATGCCGGTTTCCCAACTCAGCCCAAACCGCAGCGGCAAGATGCTAACCGTCACCGCCAGCGCGCCAAACGCG
>NZ_DAOTWH010000101.1:0-12460 GCF_034435895.1 Chloroflexus sp. | reverse complement strand
TGGGCCGCTTGCCGGCGCGGCGCGGCCGGGTGTTGCTGTTCAGTTTCAGCACGCGCAACTCGTTTGTGGTGCTGCCGCTGGCCCTCAGTCTGCCGCCGGGTTGGGAGGCGACGGCACTGGTGATTGTGGTGCAGGCGCTGGTCGAGCTGATCGGTATGGCGATGATGGTGTGGGCCGGGCCGCGCTGGGTGATGCGAGAGGGGTGAGGGCGGCGGGAATATCGCTTTGCGGTCTCGGCGCAGGTAGCGGCACACGTGACGTTGTTGATACGCTCGATAGTACATTGTGCTCAATGATTGACACTCAAAAATACCATTAATAGGCTTGTAAAAAAGTTATAACTTCATAGTATCAGAAAGTCTTCAGCGTTCTCGGCGCTCTCTGCGGTATATATACTCCATTACTGGCACAGATCACCGAGGGTGCAAGGCAACTGCCGCTACGGTAAGCGCCTGCTCATCCCATCACCAGATTAAACAGGTACCCGACCAGCACGATCCCGCTGGCGACCACGCCAACGAACACCGCGATCAACTGCGGCTTCAGCACCCGCCGCAGAATGATCAGTTCCGGCAAGCTGAACGCTACCACTGCCATCATGAAGGCCAGTACCGTACCCAGCGCCACTCCCTTGGCCATCAATGCCTGTACCACCGGGATCACGCCGGCAGCGTTGGAATCGAGCGACACGCCCAGCACCACCCCTGCCGGCACTGACCACTATGCCTCGCGGCCAAGGATGCCGGCCAATGCATCTGCGGGCACGTAGCCGTGAATGCCGGCCCCGATGGCAATCCCGATCACTACGTACAGCCACACCTTGCCGGCAATCTCGCGGGTATTCTCCCACGCGCCGGCAAACCGCTCAGCCCACGTTGGATCTCGATCGCATCTGCCCGCCCCCCTTGATCTGCCAGACAAACTCTTCTACGTACTGTTCTAGCTTCAGCCGGCCAATAATCACACCGGCCACAATTGCCACACTCATCCCGGCCACAAGGTAGAGCAGCGCCACCTGCCAGCCAAACATCCCGAACAGCATTACCAGCGCAACTTCGTTCACCGTCGGCACGGCGATCAGGAACGAAAAGGTCACGCCGAGCGGAATGCCGGCCCAGACAAACCCAATAAAGAGCGGCGCTGCCGAGCACGAGTAGAACGGCGTCACTACGCCGAGCGCGGCAGCCAGTACGTTCCCGATCCCCTCGCGCTTGCCGCCGAGCAAGGCGCGGGTGCGTTTGGGGCTAAAGAACGAGCGCAACGTGCTGATCACAAAGATCATTCCGCTCAGCAGCAAGAGAATCTTCGGCACATCGTACAGAAAAAAGGTGACTGACTCACCCAAATGCGAGCCTGCGGCTAATCCGATCATCCGATAGGGCAGCCAATTGGCCAACGGTTAGATGAGGTTGTACGCGATCAACCAGCCGATGGCGGCGATGATAACAACAAACTACGCTTGGGTGGAAGTGCGGCGGGATGGGGTCGAGAGGGTTTGAGCCATGATGGATGCCTCTGTCTGATATGATAGGTTACTTTGATTGAGAGATCGTGACCCCACCCCCTACCCCCCTCCCCGTTTACGGGGAGGGGGAACGTTCTCCCTCCCCCCGAGGGGGATGGCGGGAGTGGGACACTACAGGCAGCCACGGTAAATAAAGTACACAATATGCAAAAAATCGCATATCTACCCGGAAAAAGATCGGGCGACCACGCCCGCGGCTCTCAGCTATATCACTTCAACCAGCCAGCAATCTCCGCTTCCGAGGGGATACGTCCGGCGGAAACCAGCACATTGTTGATGACCAAACCCGGCGTGCGCAGCACATTCCAACGCATGATCTGCGCATAATCAGTCACCTTCTCAATCTCAGCCGCGAGCTGGCGCTTTTGCACCACCGCGCGTACCCGCTCTTCGAGGTTGCGGCAATTGGCGCAGCCTGAACCTAACACCTTCACGTTGATCATTGTCGTGCTCCCAGTTCTTTCACAGCAATCGTCGTCGTACAACGCGGGCAGGGCTCACCCCGCCGGCAACGGTTGCCACGGTTCATCCTCGCCAACCGCGGCCCGCGCCATATCGAGCAGATCGAGCACCTCGCGGCGGACGATCTGATAATAAATGTTTGGCCCGTCACGGCGGTCGCTAGTCAAGCCGGCTTTCCGTAATACGGCCAGTTGTTGCGAGACATACGCTTGCCGCAGGCCGAACGTCGCTTCGATATGGCAGACGCACGCCTCACCACTGCGCAAAATCTCGAGGATCTGGATGCGCACTGGATGCATGAGGGATTTGAACAGGCGAGCCTGTTTGCTTGCGGTGGCCTGTGGCATAATTGCCATAATATGCGATTGTTTGAATGTGATGGTGAAATCTGGCAACCTGATAGTGGCGGGGCGCTAATGATTGGGCAAGACGTTGCTAAGCGCCGGCGCGCGTTGCACACCGCTGAAGACGCGGGGGAGCGTTTTACCGCAGCGGACGCAGAGGACACGGGGGGAATTTCTTACCGCAGCGGACACAGAGGGCGCAGGGGGAGCTAAAAGTCCTCTGCGCCCTCTGCGGTAAAAAAACCAACTGCACCTTCTGCGGTAAAAAAGCCCAGATGGCTGCGCAACGAAAGTCCATGAGCAGCGGTTTCTAAGGGTGTGTAGCAGAGACGATTATTCACATCACACCTGCTACACGCTCTACGAAACACGGTTGCACAAGAAACGGAGAGTACTCGTATGCTGATGAATGCCATGAGCGGGCAGGTGATTGAGGCAGCAATCAAGGTGCATTCGGCGCTTGGGCCGGGCTTGCTGGAGAGCGCCTACGAGGCTTGTCTCGAATACGAACTGAGAAAACGAGGGTTGCAAGTGCTGCGTCAGGTGGTGTTACCAGTAACCTATGATGGTGTACAGATGGATGTAGACTATCGCTTGGATCTGTTGGTCGAAGACGCTGTTGTGGTCGAATTGAAAGCGGTCGCAGCCATCCTGCCGATTCACGAAGCGTAATTACTTGCATACTTGAAGCTTAGTGGCAAGCGATTAGGTTTGCTCAATAACTTCAATGTCTTGCACCTCAAGAATGGTATTAAACGTTTAGTAAATAAGTTATAGATTCGGATCATGTTCGATTACCACTGGGGGGCACAAGGAAAATTGACCGCCGAGAACGCCGAGGGCGCAGAGATAGGCAAACCTCCTCTGCGACCTCGGCGTTCTTGGAGATCAGCCCGTATACACTGCCGAACACGCGGAGGACGCACAGGCAGGTAACACCCGCTGCGCCTTCCGCGCTCTCTGCGGTAAAAAAACCTGCGCCCGCTGCGGTAAAAAACCTCTGCGGTCAGTAGTCTACTCTCCCGCGACTTTCCACTCACCGGTCACAACCCGCGCCGGCGCCGGCAGCCGGATCGAGAGCAACCCGGCGAGCACGACGAACGCCGCCGATGCCCAGAGGCAGGCGATCAGGCCGTTGTAGAGACCGCTTTGCATCCCCCATTGGTAGAGTGCGCCCGACAAGGCGGTGCCGGCGAGCCGGCCTAGTGCATTGGCCATGTAGTAAAAGCCGACGTTCATCGCGACTTTGGCGTCATCAGCGTAGGCGAGAATGAGATAGCTATGCACCGCCGAGTTGAGCGCAAACACAACGCCAAAGGCGAGCAGGCCGCCGGCCACCGCGAGGGTGGGGGCAAGCCCGGCGCTCAGCGCCAGCGCGATGCCCGCTGGAAAGGCTGCCAGCGCAAATGCTAGCCACATCGCGGTGCGCCCGTCAGGAGCGCGCGCCCCCGCCACTCGTCGCCGGATGAGCGCCGGGGTAGCGGCTTGCACAAAACCGTAGCCGATCGTCCACGCGGCCATAAAACCGCCGGCCAGCCAGAAGTCCCAGCCGAGCACAGTGATGAAAAAGACCGGTAAGCCGACCACAAACCAGACATCGCGCGCGCCAAAGAGGAAGATGCGCGCCGCGGCTAGCAGGTTAACCGCCCGGTTGGGTGAAAACATCTGCTTGAACTTCGCCTTCTTATCGGCAATTCCTAGATCGCCGCTGATCGCGCTGACCGCACCGATCAGTGCCGCCAGCACCAGCGCCGCCAGAATCAGCAGCGCCGTCTGAAAGCTGAGCAGGCTGAGCAGTAGCGCCCCCACAAAGAAGCCCAACCCCTTCATCGCGTTCTTCGAGCCGGTCAGCACACTCACCCAACGGTAGAGCTGGCCCTCGCCCTCGCCCGCCACCAGTTTCACCGCGCTCTTCGACGACATCTTGGTCAGGTCTTTGGCGATGCCCGACAACGCTTGCGCCGCCATCACGTAGGGCCCAACCAGCAACGACGGCGGCGCGAAGGTCAGCATGCTCAGCGCGACCAACTGGGTGGCCAAACCGAGAAAAAGCGTCGTCTTTAGGCCAAAGCGCGCGCCGAGATAGCCGCCGAACAGATTCGTAATCACGCCAAAGATTTCGTAGAACAGAAAGAGCGATGCCACCGCAAACGGCGAATAGCCAAGCTGGGCAAAATAAAACAGCACCAGCATCCGGATCGCGCCATCGGCGAGGGTATCAGCCCAATAGGCCGCCGTCACCAACAGATAATTGCGCCGGTCAGCGCGCTGCTGTTCAGCGGTGACCGCCACGCTAGCAGATTGGGCTGGTTTCATAGCGCCATCGCCACCTTTCGCGCTAGTTCCACATACCGGTTCGGGTAGCCCCACTCGTTGTCGTACCACGCATAAATCTTCACCTGCGTGCCGTCAGTTACCATCGTACACAGCGAATCGACAATCGCCGAATGGGGATCGGTAACAAAATCGATCGACACCAGCGGGCGTGTCTCGTAGGCCAAAATGCCCTTCAGCGGGCCTTCGGCGGCGGCGCGCAGCAAGCCATTCACTTCAGCGACGGTGGTAGGCCGCGCCACCTCAAACACACAGTCGGTCAGCGAAGCGTTGAGCAACGGTACGTGCACGGCCTGCCCATCAAGCTTACCCTGCAATTCAGGGAAAATCAGCCCGATCGCCGTAGCCGAACCGGTCGTCGTCGGCGCCAGCGACAAGCTCGACGCCCGCACCCGCCGCAAATCTTTGTGCGGCTGGTCATGCACGCTCTGGGTATTGGTCGAGCTATGGCATGGTGGTGATCATACCGTGGCGAATGCCGATCCCCTCGTGGATCACCTTCACCACCGGCGCTAAACAATTGGTCGTACACGAAGCCGCCGTCAGCAGATGGTGGCGGGCCGGATCGTACCAATGATCGTTCACGCCCATCACCACATTCAGCGCCTCACCCTTTACCGGCGCCGCCACAATCACCTTCTTGACGCCGGCGGTGAAATAGGCTGCCAACTGCTCAGGGGTGCGAAACTTCCCCGTCGCTTCGAGCACAATCTCGACCCCGGCGGCGGCCCACGGCACTGCACTGGGGTCTTTGATCTGGCTATAGCCAACCGGCTTGCCGTCAATCACCAACTGGTCGCCTTCACCGTGCGCCTCGCGCGACCAACGCCCATGCACCGAGTCAAAAGTGAGCAGGTGCGCCGCTACCGCCGCATCGCCACTGATCTCATTGACATGGGTAAACTCCAATTCCGGCCACCCCCACGCCGCCCTCACCGCCAGCCGCCCGATCCGGCCAAACTCGTTGATCCCAACCCGCACCGCCATAGCGCCCTCCTCATTTATATCAATTTTCATTGATATTATATTCGATGCGGCGAGCAAAAGGAACCCCGCCGGGCAGTGCGGGGTGGGAAGGCGGCGCTATTGATCCAACTGCGTGAGAGTATTGGCGATTTGTTGGTGCAGCAGGGGAACATCCTGCGTTGCCGTAATCCAAACAATCCGCCAGTCTACTGAAAAGTAGGCATGCACGGCAATATTGCGGAAGCCGACAATGTCGGGCCAAGGAATGCCGGGATGCTTGTCAGTGAATGCTTTGGGCAACCGGGCAGCAGCTTCGCCGATGACAATCAGCTTTTGCAGGACAGCGCTTTATCGTAACTCGTCCTGCATAAACGACGCTTCATCAATGCCTTGCAAGAATCGCTCGATGGCATCAATGGCAGCGATAATATCAGTGAGGTAAAGCCGTTCAGACCGCATAGATAACCTGCTCTTCGCGCAGTATCGTCTCACGCAGCAACGGCTTCAAACCACTGCGCGGCACGAGATCAACAGGTCTGCCGATCAGGGCAGCTAATTCGCGTGCCATTCGGCTGAGGGTAAGGAAGCCTACCGCTGCATCCGGTTCGAATTCGACCAGCAGATCGATATCGCTATCCGGCCGGAAATCTTCGCGGAGCGCCGAGCCAAAGAGCGACAACCGGCGTACCTGATAGCGGCGACAGAAAGCAGCGAGTTCGGTTTGGGGAAACGTTATCTGGTTCAGCATCATCATTGCCTGTTATGGATGATTGTCCGCTTATAGCAGCATTATACATGACCACTCCTCCCTTCTCTGCGCTCTGTAAGCAAAATCCCCGCGCAAGAGCGCGACAACACGGGCTAGCTATGCTATAATTTCTCACAATCATACGTTCTATATTGGTAGTATGGCCATGAGCGACTTAATCACGATAAAAGGCAGCCGTGACGGGCTACGGCTTCGTTTAGACGCCAACGCTGCGTGGCCGGAATTGCTCAGCCGGCTGGATCATCATCTGGGTGAACGGCGCAGCTTTTTTCACGGCGCCAGTTTGGTGATCGATTTGGGTGAGCGTGAGGTGTCGCCGGCGCAGCTCGATGAGATGTTAGCGCTCATTCGCCAGCATGGGGTGCAAGCCACTGCGATCGATTCGTCGGAGCGGGCCACGCGGGCAGCGGCGCGAGCGGCGGGTTTGGCGGCGCGCCCGTTGCCGCGTTACACCGAACCGATGCCGGCGGTTGAGGCTGAAGCGCTGATGGTTATGCGCACGTTGCGTTCGGGGCAGGTGCTGCGCCATACCGGCCATATTACCTTGATAGGCGATGTCAATCCGGGGGCTGAAGTGATTGCCGGCGGGAGCGTGGTCGTTTGGGGCCGGTTGCGCGGCTTGGTGCATGCCGGCGCGCTCGGTGATCAGAGCGCTATTATCTGTGCGCTCGAATTGACGCCGACCCAGTTACGGATTGCCGATCTGATAGCGCGCGCGCCTGATCGCGATAAGGTGAGCCGTCCGGAGTTTGCGCGGGTGATGGCCGGCGAGATCGTGGTTGATGGATGGGAATCGTTCAAGCGTTAGCGGGGTGGTATGGGGCGAGTCATTACCGTCACTTCGGGCAAAGGGGGCGTTGGCAAGACGACGACCACTGCAAATCTAGGCACGGCGCTGGCGATGCGTGGGGCGCGCGTCGCGGTGGTAGATGCCGATATTGGCCTGCGAAACCTTGACGTAGTGATGGGGCTCGAAAACCGCATCGTCTACGATCTGGTGGATGTGGTCGAGGGCCGGGCACGGTTGCGGCAGGCGTTGATTAAAGATAAGCGGTTGCCTGAGTTGTGCCTGTTGCCCGCCGCGCAGACGCGGGATAAAGACGCGGTGAACGCGCAGCAAATGATCGATCTGACCAACCAACTGCGCCATGATTTTGATTTTGTGCTGATCGATAGCCCGGCGGGGATTGAGGCCGGTTTCCGCAATGCGATTGCCGGCGCCGATGAAGTCATTATCGTCACCACGCCTGAAGTGTCGGCGGTGCGCGATGCCGACCGGATTGTCGGGCTGGTGGAGGCGGCCGAGAAAGGCCCGCCTTCGTTGGTGATTAACCGGATCAAGCCGCGCCTTGTTAGTCGGGGTGAGATGTTGTCAGTGGAAGATGTGCTGGAATTGTTGGCCATCTCGCTGCTCGGCATCGTTCCTGAAGACGAGACGATTGTGATTGCGACCAACCGCGGCGAGGCGGTGGTCTACGATCCCAATTCGCTCGCCGGGCGCGCCTATATCAATATCGCCCGACGCTTAGCCGGCGAAGATGTGCCGGTAATGGCGATCCCTGATCAGCAGGGGATGCTTGAACGGCTGCTCGGCTTGTTCGGGCGGCGGCGGACATAGCGGAAAGGAGAGCCTGTGTCGTTTCTGAACGGCCTTTTCGGTCGAAAACGCGACTCGAGCGCCGAACTGGCCAAGCAACGGCTGTTGACGGTGCTGATCGACGACCGCTATAAATTAACGCCTGAAATGATGGCGCAGATGAAAGCCGATCTGGCGGAAGTGTTGAAGCGCTATTTGCCGGCGATCGATGCCGAACAGATCGAGGTGACGCTCAGCCGGGGCGAAGCCCACGATCTGCTCAAAGCCGATGTGCCGCTCCGCCGTGCGCCCGATAGCCATCCAAACCGCTAGGCGTCGTTCGCCGTTACCGCTATAATGAAGGGCGACGAATCACAGCATCTGTGATTCGTTCGCCCGTTTCACGTTGTAGGCGGGTGCTGCTATATCCATGCAGTGTTGCATCGTCTAGGAAATCGCCATGGATGCCGAATCTCGCCCAATCCGGTTTTCGTACCAAGCGAAATGGATCAGCAGCGCCATCGTAGTGGCGCTGGCAATTTTGTTGTTGATGGGAGTAACCCATATTTTGCCGCCGTTTATCGGTGCGATTATTACCGCTTATTTGTGTAATCCGCTCATTGGCTGGTTGCATCGTCGCACCCAGATTGGGCGCGCAATCTGGATTGTTGTGCTGTATATTGTGGCCGGTTTTGCGCTCTATAGCCTGTTTACCGCGCTGTGGCCGCGCATTGTGCAGCAGAGCCGCGATTTGGCCGCGAATGCGCCGGCGATTGTTCGTGAGTTGACGATTTTCTTTGAGCAGAATCAGTCGGTGAACGTTGGTGATTCTGTGATCAGCCTCGCTCCGCTTGAGGCGCAAGTGATTAGTTTAGTGCGCGATGTCGCTGGTTGGTTGAGCGGCAATGTGCCCAAGATTGTCTTTTCGGCCATCGAAAGTATGATTTATCTGTTGGTGTATTTGATTATTACGTTTTATTTGTTGTTGCAAGCGCCGCAATTGAAAGCATGGGCGCGCAATTTGATTCCGGCACCGTACCGGCGCGAGATTGGCCAGCTCGGTTCTCAGATCGATCGGGTGTTCAGCGCCTATATTCGCGGCCAATTGATTTTGATTGTGATTATGTCGGTGCTGCTCTACATCCCGCTCTCGATTTTACAGGTGCCGTATGCGCTGGTGATTGCGGTCGCCTCTGGCGTGCTCGAAATTTTGCCGATTATCGGGCCTTGGTCGGCAGCCGGCATTGCTATGACAGTGGCGCTGTTCCAGCCGGTGACGCCGTTCGGCCTCTCGAATGTGGCGTTGGCGGTGTTGCTTGGTATCATCTATTTCGTTTTGCGCCAGATCGAAGACCATTTCATCATTCCTAATGTGATGGGGACGCTAGTGCGCCTGCATCCGGGGGTGGTGATTTTTGCCATTTTGGCTGGCGGCGCGCTGGCCGGCGCGTTTGGTCTGTTTATCTCGATCCCGATTGCGGCTGTGATCCGGATTTTGCTCAGTTATATCTACCGGAAGTTGACCGATCAGCCCGAACCGCCATGTGACGCCGATCATCCGCTGGTAATGGCCCAACCCGAACCGGCGACCGGCGAAGTGGCGTTCAGTTCAAAAGGATGACGCGATGAAGTATTGTTCGCTTGATAACGACGCCGGCACGCTGTACTTCTACTTTCTCGATCTGGAAACGGGGCAGGTGGCGGGGATGATGGAATACCCCGCCCATCTGCTGCTCGATGCGCAAGGGGCGATCTTCGGCTGCCGGATCGATCTTGACGATGAGGTGATTCTCAGCCAGCTCGATCTGGCGCTGGATGGGCCGTACAATTGGCTCGATGGCCAATACGGCCACCTCTACATCCGCATGGCCGATGAAGAGCCGGCTGAGGTGGTAGAGCTGGCCGAAACTGCGGTGCTCGATCTCAACGCCGGTGATCTGGTGGTCGGCGTCGAGCTGATGTTGCCTGACGAATGGCGCACACCCGAACGCTTGGCCCGGCTGGCCCCGCTGTTGGTGCCGTTCGATGGCGAAGGGCCGGTAGTGTTTGGGCCGCCGGTGACTGTCGATGATGCGACAGTCGAGGAAGCCGTGCCGCCGGAGCTAGCTGCCATCCCGCCTGAGCCGTGGCGTTCCGGCTTCGTTGCGCTGGTCGGTAAGCCGAATGTCGGTAAGAGCACCCTGCTCAATGCGTTGCTGGGGGAAAAGGTCGCGATTGTCTCGCCCCGTCCGCAAACCACGCGGGTGCCGGTGCGCGGCATCCTCACTCGGCCGGGTGAGCAGATTATCTTCATTGACACGCCCGGCATTCACGAGCCGGATCACCGGCTGGGCAAGCTGATGGTCGAATTGGCCGAGCGCACCTTGCCCAATGCCGATGTGATCTGCTTTATGGTTGATATTAGCCAGCCGCCGAGCAAGCTCGACCGTATGATTGCGCAGCAGGTGCAGCGCGTGCGTGGGCATAAGCTGCTGGTGCTCAACAAAGTCGACCAGAAACCGCGCCAGCCCGGCGCTGATTATTTGCCCGCTTACCGCGAACTGGGTGAGTGGGAAATGGAGATTGCGATCTCGGCTTACCGCCGGCTGGGGTTGGCTGCGTTGCTGAGCGAGATTAGCGCGCGCTTGCCGGCAGGCCCGCCGCTCTACCCGCTTGACCAGATCACCGACCAAAACGAGCAGCAACTGGCCGCCGAGTTTGTGCGCGAAAAGGCGCTCTTCTACCTGCAGCAAGAGGTGCCGCACGCGATCGCGATTGAAGTCGAGGAGTGGATCGAGAAGGAGACGGCTACCTATATCCGCATGACGATTAATGTCGAAAAAGAGAGCCAAAAGGGCATCCTGATCGGCGCCGGTGGTGGTATGCTGAAGAAGATTGGCAGTGCTGCCCGCGCCTCGATTGAGCGGATGCTCGGCCGGCCCGTCTTTCTCGATTTGTGGGTCAAGGTGCGCCCGAACTGGCGCGATGATCCGTCGGCGCTGGGATGGTTGGGGTATCGGGCGAAGAATTTTCTGTAGGTGGGTGCAGGTGTCTTGACGCTAGTTCGTTGGCGATGAATATTGTGATAGTGCATACACCAGATTATCGCATGCGGTCGCTCCGCTGCCGCGTTCTCTCTACAAGGGTGGGGGCGCAGTGTATAGCGCAACAATCTATGCTACGATAAGCGTGAGTACGGTTGGCAACGTTGCGTTGATTGGCTGTGCGTTGGTGGTAGCGCAGCCTGTCCGATATGGCAAGCGGGAGGTGGCCTGCCGCACGCCACAATGGCCTGTCAGAGCTGGCAAGCGGGAGGCGGCCTGCCGCCGCGCCACAATGGCCTGTCAGAGCTGGCAAGCGGGAGGTGGCCTGCCGCCACGCCACAATAGCCTGTCTCGCTCTCGCATGGTGATGCTCATTGGTCGCCGCATGCTGCGATAATGTGAGCAGAACCATCATGATGCAACTTTGCCGCCGGCAATTGCGTATGATCCGTTAGATTGGCGAACGATTGTACCGCAAGGCACGCTGTAACGATGGCAACCCGCCGCTCGCCTGCTGCTACAAACTGGAGAGATATGGCCGAGGTGACTGAAATCCTCTGCCCAATCTGCCATAAGCCCAACCTGCGGCGGGCGCGGTTTTGCCAGCACTGCGGCCATGATGTGGTGCTGAACAACGATCAGCCTACCGATCATCGCCGCTACATCATTACCCGGATTATCAAGCGCGGCGGGCAGGGGGCAGTCTACGAGGGCATTGATCAAGACGGCAACGTCTATGCGATCAAAGAGATGCTCGACCGCTTTGCTGACCCCAACGAGCGGGCCGAAGCGGTGGCCCGGTTTAATGCCGAGGCAGAGTTGTTGCAGCAGTTGCGCCACCCGCGTATTCCCCGTGTCTACAGCCACTTCACCGATGAGGGCCGCCACTATCTGACGATGGATTTCATTCGTGGCGAGGATCTCGAACAGATCATCGAGCGCGAAGGTCGCATTGATGAGCAGCGGGTGCTACGCTGGGCCGATGAGATTTGCGACGTGCTGGGCTATCTGCACGGCAAAGGGCTGATCTACCGCGATATGAAGCCCTCGAACGTAATGATCGAGCCGGGCGGCGATGTCAAGTTGATCGACTTCGGCATTGCCAAGGTGTTCAAGCCCACCGAACGCGGCACTCAGATCGGCACGCCGGGGTATGCGCCGCCTGAGCAGTATCAGGGGTTGGCGACGCCGCAGTCGGACATTTATGCCTTGGCGGCGACGTTGCACCACCTGCTGACCGGGCGCGATCCGACCAAAGAGATGCCGTTTTCGTTTCCGCCGGCCCGTGCGTTAGTGCCGGGGATCTCTGAGCGCACCAGCGCCGCGCTGGAAAAGGCGTTGCAAAAAGCAGCCAACGATCGCTTCGCCACGATGGATGAGTTTCGGGCAGCGTTGATTCCGCGCGCGCAGCCGCAATCGGCCCAAGTGCGGGTGGCCTCGCCAGCGGCAGCGCCTGCGCCG
>NZ_DAOTWH010000100.1:0-6123 GCF_034435895.1 Chloroflexus sp. | reverse complement strand
CGGCGCCGGTGGCCGCAGCGTGGCGGGAGGGCGCGGCCAGTTTTGCCCAGTTGGGCATCGCACAGCGCCGGGTGAGCGGCCCGGGTGAGCACCAGATCGATTATGCCTTCGAGCGTCCGCCGGGATGGGATCTCCGGGTGGGCGCCACCCTCGAATTGCACGTCGTGGCGGCGGCTGGTCTCGTGCCGGAAACATCGTGGTTGGCTGTGACTGTCAATGGCATCACCCTTGGCTCGCAGCGGTTGCGGGTGGAAACCAATGCGACCGAACGTTATCGGTTTGAACTGCCCGCCGATCTACTGAATAGCGATTTGGCCGGTACGCCATTGCGCCGGATTGATCTGCAAGTGCGCCTGTATCTCGATCTGCCGAACAATGATTGTGAAGAGGTCAATATCACAGCAGCATGGGCAATCATCGAACCGACCTCGGCGTGGCGTTTACCCCATGATCCGGCAGCCGCAGATGATCTTGGCCGGTTTCCGGCCGCGCTTGTTGGTGACACGAGCGCGCGGTTGGTATTACCGGCGCAACCAACTGCCACAGAGATCCAAGCCGGGCTAGAGTTGGCAGCGGCAATGGGGCGCTGGAGCGCGACGCCTGCGACGCTACCGCCGATTCTCGTCACAGCAGATGCGATCGGTGACGACCGCAATGGGCCATTGGCTATTTTGGGCGGTCGCAACCGTAATCAGTTGGCAACAACGCTTAATACCGCTGCGAACACGCCGTTTGTGTATCAACCCGGTCGTGGCGCACAAGCGACGTTGCGCCTGATACCGTCGCCGTGGCAATCCGGGGCACGGGTGTTGTGGATTGATGCTGCTGATGGCGCCGGTATGCGGCTAGGGGTGAAGGCGTTGCGCGAACAAGCGCTGCTGCGGGTGCTTCGGGGTGCGCAGGCCCAGATCACGGGCGATCTCGATAGTACCGTCGTGCCATTGACCGTGCCATTGACGCCGCCGCTGGCCGCGCCGCCGCAAACTTTGACGCCGCGGATTGAAGTCGCCTTGCTTGAGCGCATTCCGGCGTGGCAATTTGTCGGCGGCATCCTGCTGATTGCCTTGCTGGCAACAGCAGTGTTGGTTGTTCGCATTCGTTGGCTGCGCAAACCGTAAAGCGCTTTGGTTTGGCTACGCCTATGCAGTCTTCGCACCTCAACACAACTTTTCTGCGCACCAGTTGGGGGCCGGCGGAATGGGCGGCGTTCCGGCGTGGCCTGATCAAGATTCTGGTCATTGCCAACCTGATACTCGGCGCGTACTATCTGCTCTGGCGCGGAGCCGTTTCGCTCAACTGGAATGCGTGGCTGTTTGCGTTAGCCTTGTTTGGCGCTGAGCTGTACAGTTATATTGGCAGCTTCCTCTTTGGACTCACCGTCTTTCGGCTGCGCGAGCGGGGCGAGCCGCCGCCGGCCCCGCCCGGTCTGCGGGTTGATGTATATATCACTTGCTATAACGAGCCGGTCGAACTGGTGCGCAAGACGGTGCAGGCGGCGCTAGCGATTCGCTATCCGCACCAAACCTATCTGCTCGATGATGGCAATAGTCCGGCAATGCGGGCGATGGCGGCGGAAGAGGGATGTGGCTATATCACCCGTTCGGCGCTATGGAAGGGATTTGATCGGCACGCCAAAGCCGGCAATTTGATCAATGCGCTTGAGCAGACAACCGGCGATTTTGTGTTGATCCTTGATGCCGATCAGGTGCCATTGCCGCACATCCTTGACCGCACCCTCGGTTATTTTGCCGATCCACTGGTTGCGTTTGTCCAGACCCCACAATACTTTGTCAACGTACCGCCGGGAGACCCGTTTGGCAGCCAAGCGCCTCTCTTTTACGGCCCGATCATGCAGGGCAAAGACGGCTGGAACGCAGCGTTTTTCTGCGGCTCCAACGCCGTTTTGCGCCGTGAGGCGCTGGCCCGCACCGGCTTGCGCTTCTTTGTGCGCGATGTCGAGCGGCGGATCCGGCGAGCGTTGCGTGAGGCGGATACGGTGATCCGGCAAGCGGAACGGCGGTTGACCAAAGCGGATCGGCGGCGGATTGCGCCAGCGCTGCGTGAGCTGCGTAGGGCGGTGGCGCAAGCGCGGCGCGAGCTGGATCGTGGTGATACGTTTCAGGAAGTGACCGAGCGGTTTCAGCGGCGGGCTGAAGAAGCGGCGCGGATGGTGGTGGCGGCTGATTTACAGCAAATCATGGCTGATTTGGCCGAGATTCAAGTGGGCGAAGCTGCCGAGATTATGCGCGCGTTGAATGACGAAGCGCTCTTGGCGGAACTGGTAGCACGTGATCGATCGCCATTGGCGGCGATCGAGACGGTGCGGCAACTCATCCCGCTGCTTGTGAATGAGGCGATGGATTATCTGCCGATTTCGACGATCTCGGTCACCGAAGATATGTCCACGGCGATGCGCCTGCATGCAACCGGTTGGCGCTCGGTCTACCATGATGAAATATTGGCCCATGGGTTGGCGCCGGAAGATCTGCGCAGCGCGCTGCAACAGCGCTTACGGTGGGCGCAGGGTACCATTCAAGTCATGCTGCGCGAAAACCCGCTGACCTTGCCGGGGTTGAGTTTGGGCCAACGCCTCGCCTATTTTGATACGATGTGGAGCTATCTGTCGGGGGCGCCGACGATTATTTATTTGATTTCACCGGTTCTGTACCTTGTCTTTGGCTTATTGCCGGTCAATGCGTTATCCGATGAGTTCTTCTGGCGATTGGCACCGTATCTGATCATCAACCAGTTGCTCTTCGCCGTGATCAGTTGGGGGCGGCCAACGTGGCGCGGGCAGCAATACAGTCTGGCGCTCTTTCCGCTCTGGATCAAGGCGGTGACGACCGCAGCGGCCAATGTGTGGTTCGGTAAGAAACTCGGTTTTATCGTTACGCCGAAGACCCGGCAAGCGGGGCGCTATTTTGGGCTGGTGCGCTGGCAGCTCTTGATGATGGCATTGCTTGCGATAGCGATTGTGGTGGGGCTAGGGCAATTGGCGTTGGGCTGGCGGAACGATGGGTTGCCGGTGCTGGTCAATGTGTTTTGGGCGGTGTATGATCTCGTTATGCTCAGTGTAGTTATCGATGCAGCAATGTACCAACCTACCGAGGAGCAGTAGTATTGTATGGCGCCAGAGTTTGTGAAGGGGGCGTTAATGGAGATCACGGTCAACCCGGTGGACGAACGCACGGCAGTGGTTCAGTTGCGGGGCCGGCTCGATCTGTTAGTTGCCGCAGAGGTGAAGCAACGACTGGTACAGGCCGTCAACGAAGGATTTCGGTTGGTGGTGGTTGATATGAGTGAAGTCAGTTTTTTGGATAGTTCAGGGCTGGGCGCACTCATTGGCGGTTTGAAGGCGACCCGGTTGGCTGGCGGTGATCTGCGACTGGCCAGTGTGGGGGCGCAAGCGCAGGCGATTTTGGAATTGACCACGCTCAACCGAGTCTTACGTCCCTACCCCAATGTGGCTGAGGCATTGCAGGCGAACTTATAGTTCCGAGATGCGCTATGAACCGTATCGAGCGCCAGTATGATCTCAGCGTCGTACCGTCGGAAGGGATTGAGCAGTTGCATACTGCACTGGCTGCATTTTGGGATGAAGCCGGGGTAGCGTCTGAGGTGCAGATACGGTTTAACACGGCGATCGCCGAGGTGGTGGCGAATATCTTGCAGTATGCGGTGGGGCTGGGCGATGGGCCGATTCAGTTGCGGTTACGTTCTACCCCGGCACGGATCGAGGCCCGGTTGGTTGATCGAGGTCGCGCGTGGGAGAGGCCGGCACTAGCAACCGCGCTCCCAGAGGATTGGCACGAGAGCGGGCGCGGGTTGGTGATTGCCGGCGCGATTCTGGATACATTGCAGTACCGCCGGTTCCGTAACCTCAATTGCTGGCGGCTGGTGTTGGCGGTGCGGTAGAGATGAGTGAACATAATTATTGCAGCATTATTGCAGCAGTGGGAGTGCTGCACGCCATCATCAGCAATGAGCAGTAGAGTGGCTGCGGCAGTTTCACTGCCGCACTCCATAAGAGAGAGCGGAGAACCCGGCCCTGAAGGGCTAGGCTAGGGTTACAAAGCCCGCTGCGCGGGCTGCTGCCCTCACCCCCCGGCCCCCTCTCCCGCCGCGCGGCGGGAGAGGGGGAGCTGCTAGATACCGAGAAGGCATTGCAGGAGCGGAATGCAGCCGTGCTCCGCTGCCGCGTTAGTAGGAGCGGGGCGTATCGTTTGTACCGCCGAGGGCGCGGAGGTCGCAGCGGGGAAGGCATGCAGTCATTGTGAGGGCGCGTAGCGCCCGAAGCAATCTCCTCCTTCAGCGGATGATAGGCCTGAGTGGCTCCCTCTCGCGCTCGTTCAAGGGCAGACAGAACGTATGAGCGTAGATACGGTTGATGGCTTGGCGATGCGTTGACGCCCTCACCCCCAACCCCTCTCCCACTAGTGCGGGAGAGGGGAGTGTGAAGCTAAGCCTTGAGGCATTGCACAGCGATCAACGGTTGTGTGTGACCGTCTGTCCGCCCCTCAACCCGCGTTGGGGGGAGATTGCTTCGCCGTGCGGCAGGCAGAGCCGTGCTCTGTCCCTACCGCGCGGCTCGTAATGACAACTGGGGTGCGGCGACTCCCCGTTTAAGGCGTTGGGGTGAGGACTGGGCGCGGGGTGCCGATCAGCGACGGAATGAGCAAGGTTTGGCCGGGTTGGATGAAGTTGGGATCGGTGAGGTTGTTGGCTGCGACCAGCTCATCAACGGTGACGCTGAAGCGCTCGGCGATGGCGCTGAGGGTATCGCCGGCTTGCACGATATACAATGCCGCTACCGTCGGCGTTGGGCGCGGGGCGCTGGCGTAGGCCGTCGCCGTAGCGTCAATATCGAGGGTTGGCGCGGGCGTAATGTCGAGAATGGCCGGCAGGGTAGGCAGATTGCGCGGCGGCGGATCGGGCAGGCAGGCAGTCAATGCCATACTAGTACACAACATGAGCGCCCCTATCATCCCAACCCACAGTTGGCGCACCACAATCACCCCCTTTAATGGTACTTTGCGGTCACAACGGATCATTGTAGCAGGCGGTCGAATCGGCGTCAATGCGGTTTCGTCGCAGCGACACCGCAACGAGCGCGGTGGCAGGGACATCGCCGTTTCAGCGGGGGGCCGGCGAGTGGCGGCGCTGGTTAAGCAATATCGTTTCCGCGACGGCTAACACGTGGGCTGGTTGGATGGCCGCCATGCATTCGGGTGGATCGGTGGCGCGCGGGCAGGCCGCGAAGACGCCACAGGGGCTGCACGGCAGGTTGGCGCTGATGATGCGCTGTCGGGCCGGATCACCCCATGGCCCGAAGCGGAGCGGATCGCTTGGCCCGAAGAGGTGGATCGTTGGCGCGCCTTGGCTGACGGCGATATGGAGCGGGCCGCTATCAACGCCAATCACCAGTGCGGCATGGCTGAGCAACGCGGCGAGCCGGTCGATGGTGAGTTCGGCACTCAGCGCCAACACATCAGGTTGGGCGGCGGCAATCGCGGCTAGCTCAGCGCCTTCGGCGGGACTGCCGGTGAGGACAATCTGCCGGCCCGGTTGGCGTAACCCTTGGATCAGCGTGATCCAGTGCTCGCGCAGCCAGTGTTTAGTAGGGCCGCCGGTGCCGGGATGGAGGATGATCACCTGTGCATCCGGCGCGCTATGGCGGTGGAACCATGCCGCTGCCCATTCCTGCGCGGCGGGGGTGGGCGAGAAGCGCAACGGCCCCGGCGCGGGTTTGGCGCCGGTGAGAGCTGCCACGAGTTCAAGCGCCTGTTGGGTCACGTGCTGGCGGGAATCGTAGGGCAATGCCGCACTGAGCAGCGGTTGGCAAAGCGGGTGGGCAAAGCCGATCCGGCGGGGAATGCCGGCCAGCAGGGCGAGCGCCGCGCCCCACCAATGGTCATCGCGCATGATGAGGGCAGCATCGTAGCGCTGCCGGCGCAGCCGCCATGCCGCGCGCAGCAAGAGGATATACGGCGCGAGCGGCATGGGTTTGGCGGCAGCGCGGTCGAAGGCGGGGAAGGGCAGCGTCTCGATTGCGTCGAGGTCGGGCAAACGCTGCCACATCATCGCAGACCATGGCCCGACCAGCGCCGTGAGGCGCGCTACGGG
>NZ_DAOTWH010000099.1:0-6701 GCF_034435895.1 Chloroflexus sp. | reverse complement strand
GCGGCCACGTTTATCTCGTCGCCGACCCTGAATACAATACCCTGCTGCATTTTCGCTATCAGCGCAAGTTTGTCGCTGAGAATGGCGGTCACGGCGGCAAGAATGCGATGCATGGCCGCAATGGCGCCGATGTCGTTGTGCCGGTGCCTCCCGGTACGGTGGTGCGGGCCACGATCGATGGCGTGACCTATACCGTCGATCTTGCCCAGCCCGGCCAGCGCCTGCTCGCTGCCCGCGGCGGGCGCGGCGGCTTGGGCAATATCCATTTTGCTACCCCAACCCGTCAAGCGCCGCGGCTCGCCGAGTTGGGCGAACCCGGCCAAGAACTGACGCTGGAGCTTGAACTGAAGATACTGGCGGATGTGGGGTTGGTCGGCTTTCCGAATGCGGGCAAATCGACGCTGCTCTCGGTGATCAGCGCTGCCCGGCCCAAGATTGCCGCCTACCCGTTTACCACCCTTACTCCCAATCTCGGTATTGTCGAGGTTGGCTTACAGCGGTTTGTGGTGGCCGATATTCCCGGTTTGATCGAAGGGGCGCATGCCGGCGTTGGTCTCGGTCACGATTTTCTGCGCCATGTTGAGCGCACGCGCTTGCTGATCCACATCATTGATGCCGCCGGGGTTGATGGCCGCGCGCCTTGGGATGACTACGAGCAGATTAATACCGAACTACGCCTGTACCAGCCTGAATTGGCTCTGCGCAAGCAGGTGGTGGCGCTCAATAAGGCCGATTTGCCGGCAGCCCAAGAAAACCTGCCCATCTTGCGCTCTCGCCTGCCGGTGGCGCCGGAGGATCTGTTTGTGATTTCGGCGGCAACCGGCGCCGGCATCGAACCGCTCTTGCAGCGGGTGGCCGAGCTGCTGCGCGCCGATCCGCCGCCCCGGCGCGAGCCGGTCGATCCCGATGAGCCGCCGCTCGAATGGCCGCTGCCGCCGGTTGATGAGAATGCCTTTACCATCGAACGTGAAGGCGATGCCTTCCGGGTGCGCGGGGTCAAGATCGAACGCCTGATCGCGATGAGCAATCTCGATCAAGACGAGGCGCTCGACCGGATTCAGCGCGTGCTCGAAGCGAGCGGCATTAACGAGGCCCTGATAGCGGCTGGCGTTCAAGATGGTGATCTGGTGCGCATTGGGCGCGCCGAATTGGTGTGGGATGATAGCGGACGGCATATCGCATGACAACAACCCAACCTGCTGCTGCTCCGGCGATGCCACCCGCCGATCAGCTTGTGCAGACCCAGCACACGGTGGTGATTAATGGCGTCGAGATCGCGTATACGGCCACCGCCGGCGTGATCATTATGAAGGAGGAGGCGGAGAAGGATGGCGTCAGCGCCGGTGAGCAGGCGCGGGCCGGGATCTTCTTCGTCGCCTATACCCGCGATGATGTGAGCGATGCTAGCCGGCGTCCGCTTACCTTTGCCTTCAATGGCGGCCCCGGCTCATCGTCGGTCTGGCTGCACCTCGGTTTGCTTGGCCCGCAGCGGGTGCTGATGACTGAAGAAGGGTGGCCGTTGCCGCCTCCCGGTCGTCTTGTGCCCAACCCATACTCGTTGCTCGATGTGAGCGATCTGGTTTTTATCGATCCGGTCAGTACCGGCTATAGCCGTCCCGTCGCCGGCGAGTCGGCCAAGCAGTTTCACGATTTTCGCAAAGATATCGAGTCGGTGGGTGATTTTATCCGGCTGTACACCAGCCGCTACGGGCGCTGGTTGTCACCCAAATATCTGGCCGGCGAGAGCTACGGCACCACCCGCGCCGCTGGTTTGGCCGGCTATTTGCAAGAACGGCACGGCCTCTACCTCAATGGCCTGATGCTGATCTCGGCGGTGTTGCACTTTCAGACCCTCTCGTTCGATTACGGCAATGATCTGCCGTACATGCTCTTTTTGCCGGCCTATACCGCCACCGCCTTCTACCACCGCCGGCTCGAACCGGAATTGCAACGTGATCTGATTGCGACCTTGCGCGCTGCTGAAGCGTTTGCGTTCGGTGACTATGCGCTGGCTTTGTTGCAAGGCGATCAGCTCGATCCGGCCACCTTCGATCACATTGCGACCCAACTAGCCCGCTACACCGGTCTCAGCCGCGACTATATTGCTCGCTCGCGCTTACGGATTCGCGACGACCGGTTTGTGAAGGAGTTGCTGCGCGATCAGCACCGCACGGTGGGCCGGCTCGACAGCCGGTTTACCGGTAGCGATCGCGACGCAGTAGGCGAGACGGTCGAGCTTGATCCGAGCCTCGCCGCGATTACCGGCCCCTACACTGCCGCGCTCAACCATTATGTGCGCGAGCAGTTGGGCTTTAGCAGCGATCTGCCCTACGAAATCCTCACCGAGCGGGTATGGCCGTGGAGTTTCAATGATCACCAAAACCGTTACGTTGATGTCGCCGAGACGCTGCGGCGGGCAATGCACCGCAATCCGGCGCTGCGGGTGCATGTCGCTAGCGGTTACTACGATCTGGCGACACCCTACTTCGCCACCCGCTATACGCTCAACCATCTCGCCCTCGATCCGGCGTTGCGCAGCCAGATCAGCGAGAGCTTCTACCCTGCCGGCCACATGATGTACATTCAGGAAACCTCGCTGTCTGCGCTCAAGGCAGTGCTGGCCGATTTCGTCGCTGTTGCGCCAGAGGGAGCAAGCCAATGACCGAACCATGCCGCATCAACGCTCAACGCCACGTTGTCCGCCTGAGCCATGGCCGGGTCAGCTTGCTCGAATGGCCCAACGCCGGCCCTACGGCCCTGCTTTGCCACGGCATCACCAGCAGCGCCGTTACCCTCTGGCGGTTGGGAGCGGATCTGGCCGCCGAGGGCTGGCGGGTGATTGCGATTGACATGCCCGGCCACGGCCAAAGCGATCTGAGCCCGGCCTACGATATTGATACGGTGGCGAACATAGTGGGTGATCTGATCCAGACCTTGGGCCTGAGCGACATAGCGTTGGTTGGCCATTCGTGGGGCGGGGCGACGACGCTGGCCTTGCTGAGCAGCGACCATCCGGCGCGGGCCGCTGTGCAGCGGGCCGTGCTGGTCGATCCGTTGATCCGGCAAGAAGCGGCAGTGGCCCCGTCGTGGCTGCCGCAGTTTAGCCGGGGAGTGGGTGAGCCGCCGGAAGTGACCTTGCCGATGTTGCGCGAGACTAACCCGGATTGGCATCCGTGCGATTACTATTGGAAGGCGCAGGCGTTGGCCGAGTGCCGCTATGAGCAAGTGGCTGGCTTATTCCTCATGCCGGAAGACTGGACGCTGGCGCCGCGGATCGGGCGGGTGCAGGCGCCGCTGCTGATCTTGCTGGCCGAGCCAGAGTACACGATCGTACCGCCGGCGGTGCAAGCCGAGCTACAGGCCGCCGCGCCGCCGGGTCTCGTGCAGATGCAGCTCATTCCCGGCACAAATCACAATATGCTGCGCGGGCCGGGGTATGGCCCAACATACGCGGCAATTCGCGCCTTCCTTGCCGCACCGTCGTCGTAACCTCACATCGCCTCGCGCCGGGGTGGCTTGTGCAGATTAGACGTCCGCTCGGCGGCTCGTGGCTGGTTGCGCACCAGCTCGGTGTAGCGGCGGGTCGAGCGTGGATCGCGATGGCCCAAAATCCGGCGCACCACCTGCTCTGGGTAAAACGTGATCAGCTCGGCGGCAGCGGTGTGGCGGAGATGGTGCAATGTGTAGCGCGGCTGCTCGCGCCCATCGACAATATCAATCAGCCGGGCCGTCTTGCATACCGCCACCCAGCGCCGGTGCAGCGTATCGTACGATGCGCGCGTGCCGCGCGACGACCGGAAGAGCGGCGTATCGGGCGGCAAATGCTCCATCTCGCGCACCCAACTGCGCAACCCGCGCAACGAACGCGGCATCGCGTCAGGGGTCAGCGCAATCATTCGTTTATTCCCGCTCTTGCTATCGCGCACCAGCAACATCTCGCGCCCCGGCTCAAGGATCACATCGCCAAGGTTGAGGTTGAGCACCTCGTCGGTGCGAATGCCGATCTCGCGCAACAAGGTGAAGATCAGCCGGTAGGGTTGCGGCGCGGTTGCGATCGCCTGATCCAGCGCGCGCAGTTCGGTCTCGTTGGCAATCGGTTGCGGATGGTGTTCGGTCGGAATCCGGCTGTTGATCTGCTCGACCGGATTATAGCTGACATACCCGCGTGCCAGCGCCCAGCGGAAAAACCGGCCTAGACTCGCAATCCGCCGGTTCGTTGTGCCCGGCTGTTCTTGCCGGCTGGCCAGAAAGTGTTGGATATCACTGGCGGTAATGGCCGCGAGATCTTTGCTCAAGGCGGTTCCTGCCGTCCGCAAATCGCACCGGTACGAGGTAATGGTGTTTTCGCTCAACCCATCTTCCTGCTTCAGATCGGCTAGAAATCGTTCTAACTCGCTGATGATGGTGCGCGCCTGCTGCAGACCGAATCCGCTAGCACTAGACATAGGACTCTCCTCTCTCCTGCCGCGATGACAGCGCTCGACAATCGATGTCATCTGCAGCGAGCTGCTCGCGGCGCCAGCCGATATGCCCGCCGGCGAGCGGTAGGGTTGCGATGCTGTCGCTTCCGCGGTGAAGCACAAGTGCTGGTTGTCGTATGGCGAGGGTCGCGATCCATGCAGGATCACGACCACCCGCCGCAATCTTCCCAATCGCGTAAAGTGTCTGCGCTGTGCTGAGCCACCTCAGTGCATAACCATTGACGCAAACTGATGCCGGGTCATCCGTCTTCCTGCTTGCCGGCATGCCAACCATTGCTTGCGCGCTCCCATCTGCAGCGCTTGCTGAGCGAGCCGGCGGGAAGACGGCTTGCTTGCCGGAGACAAGCCGCGCGTAGCGGCCACCCATTGCTTGCCGGTCACGGCCATCATGGTGCGGCCTCGGCGCGCAAAAGCGTTACATCAGCGTCATATTCAGCGTTACTTGCATTATAGCAAATGCTTTGACATCATGCTAGTTCTAAAAATGAATATTTTTGCTATTGATTAAATGTTGGCAATGGCTTTGAGTCAAGTTTGCAGCCAAATTAATGACCGCAACAGATTGTTGGGAAGCGTCAGCGGTCATGAGCTGGCTATGCTGCATTCAAGCAACGGCTGCGTCCTAGCGCCGGCGGGCGTGATCAGTCTCGCTGCCGTCGTTGACCAAGCAGGCGCCGCGTTGCCGGACTTTGCTGCGCGAGCAGCGGTTGGTGTCATCAACCTCGTGTTGATCTGGTATACTATCAGTACATAGGGAAAAGTGTGACTATGACCCTGCGCGGTCGGCTCACTCTATCGTTAGGAAGGAGGAGCTTCCTATCGTTTGATCACAAGAAGAGCCAAGATAAAAACAAAAAAGACAGAAAAACATGGCTAAAAAAGATCTGAATATCTAAGGTTTTCATAATATGAATGCAATGGGAGAAGCGCGCAACGGGATGCGCTGGATCCGGGTTGATTTGCATCTGCACACGCCTGCGTCTGAGGATTACGCCGAACCAAACGTTTCTTACCTTGATATTCTACAGGAAGCTGAACGGCGCGGCCTTGAAATCATCGCCTTTACCGATCACAATACCGTCGCCGGCTACGAGCAGTTTCAACGCGAGATTGAGTTTCTGACCACGCTCGAAAAGGCTGGGCGGTTGACCGGCGAGGAAGAGGCTCGCTTGGCCGAGTACCGCCGTTTGCTGGCCAAGATCACCGTATTGCCCGGCTTTGAGTTTACGTCACATTTTGGCGCGCATATTCTTGGTATCTTTCCACCCAATCGCCCGCTGAGCCTGATCGAAGCCACGCTGCTTCAACTCGGCATTCCCGCCGAGTCGCTGAAGGGCGGGGTGTGCAGCGTGGCCAATACCCGCCACGTCACCGAGGCCTACGAGATTATTCATCGCGCCGGCGGCATTGTGATCGCTGCCCATGCCAATGGCCCCAACGGCGTGATTACCGAGACCTTGCGCATGGGTACTAGCGGTCAAGCGCGGGTGGCGGTGACGCAAAGCCCCTATCTCCACGCGCTGGAGTTTATCAATTTCTATACCGATCACGAGAAGTTTACTTCACCCGGCTTCTACAACGGCAAGACCGAGCATTACGAGCGGCGCATGTTCTGCATCCAAGGCAGTGATGCTCATCGTCTGCGCCGCTTGGCCGAGTCTGACGCGCAGGCGACTCACCGCCACGGCATCGGCGATCGCTATTTCGAGGCGCTCTTGCCTGATCGTAGCTTTGAGTCGCTTAAGGCGCTGTTCACTAGCCAAGACTTTGACCGGGTGCGCGTGCCCAAGCGCGATCAGAAGCAGTGGTCGCTCGATGTTGCCCGCTTCAGCGGCAGTACCGATCGCCAATTGCTGCGCGCAGTGGCCGATCCATCCGCGGCGGCGGCGCTCTGGCCCGATGTGGCGGCGTTGGCGAATATCGGCGGCGGGGTGCTGATCGTGGGGTGCGATCCCGGCGGCAAGGTGGTTGGGGTCGAACGGCCCGACCAGATTACTGAGGCGCTCCGCCAAAGTGTGGTTGACAATCTGACCCCCGCACCCTATTTGTCGTTCGAGCTGATGCACTATGAGGGCCGTGATGTGATCCGGGTCGAGGTGAAGGTGAATGAACCGCCGCCGTATGTCGGCAACAACGGCACGGTGTATGTCCGCCGCGATAGCGAGACGGTGGCCGCTAATCGCAGCGAGATTATCCAGCTTTGCCGGCAGGGGGGGGGGG
>NZ_DAOTWH010000098.1:0-12251 GCF_034435895.1 Chloroflexus sp. | reverse complement strand
AGCAGCGCGGGCCAAAAGAATGAGCGTCTTTTATCTCGACACCAGCGCCATTGTGAAGCGCTACTTCCCGGAGCCGGGGACGGCCTAGATCTAGGCGCTGGCCGACCTTGGCAGCGGCAATACCCTGCTCCTAGGGGAGTTGACCTTGGCTGAAACCGCTGCGGTCATTGCCGCAAAGCAGCGCGCCTCTGGCGGTATCACTCTTGGCGAACGCGATGCGATCCTGCAGCGGTTCCTACAGCACTGCAATGACGAATATGTGCTGCTATCGCATCGGTCTGCAGACTTGGGTGCGCGCAACGCGCTGGTTGGTCTTGGAGACCGTGAGGCATGCCGAGAAATGCTCCGGGTTTTGGGTGCTGCCGCGCCGCCGGGTCGTCGAGCGCGCGTTCGCGTGGCTCACCCAATGTCGTCGGCTCACCATGGACTATGAACGCTTGACCTCCAGCAGTAAGGCCTTCATCTATCTGGCGATGACGCGCTTGATGCTCAGGTGGCTGGCGTCCTAATGCTTTTCAAACAGGCTCTAAGATATCGATATGGGCATTATGCTAGATAATAATCCGGTTGCGAAGGCGCTTGTGAACTCAGGTGCGAAAGAGGAGATTGGGCATGGACATAACCATTGAAACGCTCACTCCCTTATGGACTGGTGGTGTTGAAACAGGCCGGGTTGATCGCCTTCATGAAACCGGGATTCTCGGTAGTATGCGCTGGTGGATGGAAGCGCTCGTGCGTGGCATGGGAGGAGTGGTGGCTGACCCAACTCAGAACGATAGGAGCGGTTTCGACAAGGAGAAATTTGACCGGTCCAAAGCAACAGAAGAAGCCGCTCGTTTGCGTGAGGCAGGTCTCTGCGACGTTTCTCAGATCTTCGGTGCTACTGCTTGGCGCAAGCGCTTTCGCCTAGAAATCGAAGATCACACACGACCGGACAATGGAGTGCAATCAAAAATCCACGCACAACGCCAGTACGACAGAAATGGACGTAATCAAACGCCCACTTGGTACTTCCCTTCGAGTGCAGATGATAAACCACGTTCAGGTAAGCTTACACTCCGTATACAGAGCTTGCATCCTAACTTCAAACCTTCCATTATCGGTGGTTTGATCCAATTCATTGCTGATTGGTCTGCTATTGGCGCTCGTTCCCAAATGGGATTTGGCGTAATCAAACCAGCAAATGGTCGAATCGACACTCAACCATTGTATGATTGGCTACGCCCTAGGTCTGGAAGCAGAGAATACCTTCAACTTCCTTCGCTGCGCAACATCTTTCTGGCGCGTATTCACGTGCCGGGTGCGCAGGAACAGGCTACGTTCAACCTGAAATATGACCTGCGCCGCTTATTTGCGGCAGACCAGCAGTTACGCCATTTCATTATGGGTACGGTGCAGGGCAATCGTATGGCGTCCAAGATCAAAGTATCGCGGCCTTATGCTGGTGGCCTGCTGCGTGTATGGGGCTGGATCCCTGAACAAGCAACACAGTATCAAAACGGCTGGAGCCGGGACGCAGTTGCGCAGGCCATTCACGATCATCTGGAAAAGAACTATGAGCTTCAGGTCTGGCGTGAGTTCAACTCGCCACGTGACTCAGTGGCGCCGAATAGCCATGATGCGGCGGTGTTTCTGCGTGGTCTGTTAGGGTTAGAGGAGGCGGACGATGCAGCGTGATTATTATGCTTCCCGGCAGATTACGTTGAGCGATAGCTTGGGTGAATTGGAGCAAGCTGCACAAAGGCTTAACCAGGCGAAACAAAAATGCACGCCAACAAGCCGAAAGAGATATGGAACAGGCTGCCAATCAGGCTGTTCAGATTGGGCCTCACCTGGCCTGCCTCTGGTTTGAGGCCAAGGGCTCTGATCTTGACAATGCTATTCGGGATGCCTAGCAGAAAAAGCTTGCTTCAAGTGCAATCCCGGAGGCTTTTCACTTCCTGCCAGACGATGACGCTATCTACCAGATGCCGGCGTTCAGCTTTCTCCTGCGCGTGCCGTTTCGCCTCCGCAAGCCCTACCTCAGTAAAGATGATGCTACCTTCCACCTGCTCGACAACCCGGTGCGCAAGGAGAAGATCTTTCAGGTGCCCATGGTCGCGGCGACAGGCTGGAAAGGTGCATTGCGCGCCGCCCTGTGGCAGTTGAGCTACCGGGAAGATCACGAAGTGACGATACGCCTGCTGGGCAATCCGCGTGAGAGTGACGCAGGGCAGGCTGGTCGACTGCATTTCTTCGCCACCTTCTTTGACAAAATCGGGCTGGAAGTGATCAATCCACACAGTCGGCAGAGCGGTGTTGGCGAGCGCGGGCCGATTCTGATCGAATGTGTGCCTCAAGGTACAACAGGCACACTCCTGCTGCTGTACGTGCCCTTTGGCTCGCTGGATAGGCGCGAGATCGCCTAGGATCTCGAAGTGACGGCTCTGGGTCTTCAAGCGATGCTGACCATCTACGGCTTCGGGGCAAAAACCAGCAGCGGCTTTGGCGTTGTGGAAGAACAGCTCGCCAACCAGGGCAGGCTGCTGATCCGCGCTGTGCTCACTGCTCCAGATGCGCCTGCCAGGACCCAGTCTGCTCCGTCCACTCCTAGACTTGCCCGCTACCTGGAAACACCTACTCGCTTGCACGCTGACTTTCGGCGCCCGGATGGCAGCCTCAAGTCAGCAGCGGAGTATGAGGCGTTTCTCAAGAGCAAGGGACGGCAGTACGGCAAGCAAGAGCGGCAACTCTACGAGAAGGCGCAGAAGTGGTGGGAGCGCGAAGGGCGACAATTGGCGGAGGCCGCCGCGAAGGAGCCGGTAGAGCAACCTGCACCGGCGGCACCTTCCCAACCGCCCGTCACCGAACGAATGTTTACGACCCTGAGCGGCTTGCAGGAACAGGCGCAGCAGGTAGCCGAGCAGTTGCGGAGTGGGGGTGAGGGATGAGCCAGTTGGAGATCCTTGCCCAACATCGTGATGCCCTCTTGCTGGCGGAATCGATCGGCTGGCTGCATGACTATCGCAAGTGTTCAGATGAGCAACTGAAAGTGCAAGCTGCGAGTCCTCAAGGTTCGGCCCTACCCCGTAGTGAAGCACGTACCAGTGGTGGAGCAACCGATCCTAACAGTCTCGCTGGCCGTTACAATGCATTGACCAGTGTAAACCTACAACTGCCCGTTCAATCAAACGCTCGTACTGTAACTAACCTACTCGATGACAACACCTGGAATACCGACCTCTTAGGCAAGTATCTTTCCCGCTGCCATAACACTGCTCACTTCGACAAACAAGATCCGGCTGGCGGAAAGCAGACCTATCCTGGTATTCAGCTTAGCTCTCCATTCGGATTTGAACGCGCAGTTCCATCTGGCCTGACAACCCGGATGTGGGCATTGCCCTGGGCTTCGCTCGCATCATATTCGCAGACCGAACGGCAGAGCCTCTTGTCGGCCTTGCGTGGGCTGTTTTCTCAAGTCGGCGCAGATACACGGCAACCAACCAATGAGGTTGATCTGTGGAGTTGGGGGCTGCTGGTTGGTGCGCTGTACAAAACAGCACTGGCTGGTGTCCTGATATCAGGGAACAATTTGCCCGCCCGTGATCTGCGTTGGCGTTTACTCAGCGTTCGGGTGGATGGACTGGGCTACCTGCTCAATGTTGTGCGTCTTCCTGATCTGCTCAGCAGACAACAGTTGCTGCAGGATGCACTTGATCGGGTTCGTTTACTACTCGAGGAAACCTACCCCCTGGCGAGCGAGGTCTATCGAGATGAGAACGGAAGCCTCTATGTTGTTGCCGATCTGCCTGACCTGCTTAGCTTGACAAACAACCGGAAGGTTCCACTGTCTCAGTTGATACTCCTAGAATTTTCTCAAGCAACGCTGAAGGAAGATCAAAAATTACAGTTGGGTGGCGAACTTGTACCGATGCTGGCAATCGAACCTACATGCTGGTGGGGGCAAGATCCGAGTCGTAATGGCAACGACCAGCTACCAGCTATCAACACGATGCTTTCGCCAGACGTTCGCTCTCAAGCGGATGTCGAAGCGATCGAGGCGTTCTGGACCAGCCGGGTCAATGACATTTGCACGGTATGTGGATTGCGGCCACAGGGCCCATCAAGGAAAGCCACCGAGCGCAATGTGTGCGATATCTGTGAGCAGCGCCGGTTGGAGCGTTCGCAAGCTTGGGCAAGCAAGCAAGCACACAAAACGATCTGGATTGACGAGGTCGCTGACACCAATGGACGGCTGGCGCTGATCGTCGGGCAATTCGATCTTAAGGGATGGCTGGAGGGAAGCCTGCTCGACTCGCTGCTGGTGATTGCTCCAAACGAGGGAAAGACAACAACAAAGACAGCTTCTTTTAGCCGCGTACAGCGCATCTGGCAGACAACGAGACAATTCTGGCAAGATACTAACGCTGAACTGGTTCGATTATTGTCAGATGACCGCCGCCGGGTGCTGCTCTACCTTAATCATCAACCTGATCTTGGCCCTTTCCATGTGTATGAACTCGATCTCGGCTCAACCTCACTGAGTGTGGTTTGGTATCCACCCTAGGCCGATGGGAGCGGTGGCTACTTGATCTCAGCCGACAATCTCAACGCCGTTGCGCGTCGTCTTGGTGCAGAGCGACATATCTATGAAGATGCTGCAAGCGCTGCGATCTGGCTCGAAGATTATCTTCAACAAGAGTTTATGCAGGATAACCGCCCACTTATCCTGCGCAATCCTGAAGCGAGGCCGGGGCAACGCCAGCAGAATCTGCTGGCTGGGCAGCGGCTGATCAGAACTGAGCGTCAGGATACGGCATATTCGACCGCCATTCCAATCCTAGCCGAGCCACGCAGCTTTATGGCCTTGGCGCCTGCTGACCGTTCGCTCGACATCGCACGGCAGATTAAACTCAAATACGAACGCGAGATGGGCAAGGTGCGCAATCGCTTGCCGCTGCATCTCGGCGTTATCTACTTTTCGCAACGCACCCCGCTGCGGGCTGTGCTTGATGCTGGTCAGGCCATGCTCAAACGGACATCGTCAGCCCAATCTTGGCAGGTCGAAGCGATTCAACAGGGGGATCTACCGCCAGATAAACGCCGGCCAGCCGATGGAACGAGCCAGTTTCAACAGACTATCACGATCACGCTTAAGCAGAGCGGCAAAACTACCGATTGGCCTAGTATCGATTGGTATGTGCCCGCTGTGATGGGTGATGGGACAACACCTGATAACTGGTATCCGTATGTCTACTTTGTGCAAGATGCTCGTGGTACGGCCCAGCCAACGGATCGCAAGCGCGCCTTCACCGACACACGAGGCAACTGGCTGCTCCACGCCGGCGATCTCCAAGTAGGTGATCAGATTCGGTTCATGTCGTCTACCTTCGACTTCGAATTCCTCGATACCACCTCGCGTCGCTTCGAGCTTCATTATAGCGACAATGGCCGCCGCGCCAGTCGCTGCACCCGCCCCTTCTACCTCGAAGATCTTGACCGGCTGGACTTACTCTGGTCCCTGTTGAAGCAACTTGAACGGACCCAGCGTTACCGGGTGATCGCCACGATTGAAGCAACTCGTGAATTGTGGTACGGATCACCGGACCACCAACCTGATGATGAGGTTTTCACGCAGTTCGTCCACGATACGCTCGCTGGAGCCGCTTGGCCGCATCAACAACGCTGGGATGAAGTCCAGCATATGTGGGTGGATCGCCCCAAAGCTGATCCCCAACCCGGCGGGTGGCAGAGTATTCCCCCAAAGTGGCGGCAGCAACTGATCCACGCCGGGGTGCGCGGTGAACTGGCTGATCTGCTCGAGTTGCGCATGGAAATTCTGAAGGAGCGCTAACGATGACGACCTACAAACGACAGCGGTTTCTCTTTATGACCACCGATCCGGTGCATATCGGCGCCGGCGGCTACCGGCTTGGTCGGGTGGACAATAGCATTGTGCGTGAGCCGGGTACCCGCATTCCCAAGATCCCCGGTACGAGTTTGCACGGCGCGGCCCGATCCTACGCGGCGCAGTTGTATGGTACGCCTGAAGCTGCCGGGCAAAGTCAAGATAAAGTTGATAATCCTGACAAGAATCCGGTCTGCTACACCTTCGGCTACCTCAAAAAGACGCGACGCAACGGCGACGAAGAGGATACCGTCGGCTATTCCGGCGTGGTGAATGTCTTCGATGCGCAGGTGCTTCTGTTTCCGGTTCACTCAATGGCCGGGCCGGTCTGGGTGAGTACAGTCTCGCGTCTGAATGATGCGGGGTTCGGTGTGAGTGAGCCGCCGGCCAATTGGGCGACTGATGCTGCGTTGCTAACCTAGGAACGCAACGACGCCCTGAACCTTGGCTGGTTGATGGTTAGCGTTGGTGGCAAAGTGAGCATCAGTGCGCCGGATGTATGGAAAGGCACCTCGCGTTGGAAAGCTGTGCGTGAAAAGATTGTCTTGGTTCACGATGCGCTCTTCAGCCAGATCGTGAATAGCAATCTGGAGGTGCGCACCTCGGTGGCGATTGATCCGGAACGCGGGGCCGCCGAAGACAAGGCGCTCTTCACCTACGAGGCGCTGCCGCGTGCGACGTTTCTGACCGCTGATGTCGTGCTGGATGATTACCGTGGTGGCTTCAAAGAGGTTGAACCGAAGCAAGGTGAGCTGTCGCCGGGTGGCGCTTGGTCAGACCCGCTGGACGTGGTCAAAGCCGGGTTGCGCATGATCGAATGGTTGGGCGTTGGCGGTATGGGCACGCGCGGGTTTGGCCGCATGGCGATCGTAGGCGAGCCGATCACGTATGAGTATGGCGAGGAGCACACCAATGCATAACCTTGATCGCTTGGCCGCCCAGCATGCCCAGGCCGTCGTTCAATCAGGTGATCAAAATATCGAAACGACTGTCACAAAGGCTCTGGGCGTCCTCCAAGAAAACGGTGTCTACGCCTGCTTCCTCTATCTGCTGGCGAAAGAAAAGGATAATGGGAAAACGGTTGCTAGGCAGATGCTGCAACTCCTCGATGGCCTCGGCTTTGGATGGGGTCAACCAGATGACCAAGAACCTGAAACGATCTTGAAGTATATCAACGAGAAGGTGAGCATGGATCTGGAGCGACTGCTGCTCGCCAAGGAGACCTTAGAACAGATGCTGATCTATGCCCGCTATGGCGCCAAAGCGCGCAATTGAGGAGTTTCCCATGGCCTGGAATTGCTACGAGGTCGTCTTTCGCCTCCGTACTCCTGCCCACATTGGCCGGGGTAGCGTCGGTAATGTGCAACGCACCCGTCCCTACATCACCGGGCGCGTCTTGTGGGGGGCGCTGACGATGCGCCTGACTCGCGATCTGGCGGGCCAGCAACGGAAGGTTGCCAAAGCGCAGGCATACCGCGACATTGGTGAGCAAGTTCATCAACAACTAACATACACCTATTTCTATTCAGCGACTATGAACGGTGGCTCATATCAGGTGGCTTGGCCCTGGGAGAATCCGTCGCGCTTTCGCTACCGCTTCTTGAGTAGCTACAACAGTACGGCGCTTAGCTACCCCCAGCAGTCGGCGGCAACCGGCATGCTGCACGAGGTGGAGTTTCTTGCTCCGCATACCATCGATACGGGTGAACCTGTCTTTTTTGTCGGCTATATCTTCGCGTCCGGTGGCTGTACCCTACCCTGGCAAGCCGCGTGTCAACGCCTCCAAGTTGGCGGCGAACGCGGCTATGGCTGGGGTGATCTGGCGTTGATCCGTTGCCAACCAGCAGATGGTGATACCCGCCTGTTTGAGCAGGTTCGTTTTGATGGCCGGAACGAGCGCCCGGTGCTCCAGATCGAGGCTGGACAACCCTTGCTGGCCCATACGCTCGCGAACAATATCATCGCTAACGGTGAACTCGAGCCGCTGGTCGGTCGCGAATGGCGCCATCATCCCGGACAGCAGGTGGCGCACTCTGGCGTCTGCTTTGTTCCCGGAAGTACGTTGGATCGAAACTCCACAGCACCTGCATATTTTTCAGTCGAGCGTTTTGGAATCTGGAAACCGCACACAACAGATACTAATAGATACGTGTAGCTTCGGGCGTCTTTTGGGACTATTTCCTATCTTCTAGCTTCTAAATCCCTGTCTTAGAAACGGTCTCCGCTATCCCCACCCGCAAACTCATCGAAGTCGCCCTGCCGTTGGAGGCGATCCATAAAGAAAAGAGTCGGCCCGCGAGAAGTCGATCCGCCACGGCCACCCGAGTACGCTGCACCTCTGGTGGGCGCGCCGCCCGCTCGCCGCATGCCGCGCCGTGCTCTTCGCCTCGCTGGTGGACGACCCGAGCAGCTACCCGGAACGCTTTCCGACCGAGGAGGCTCAGCAGCGCGAGCGCGAGCGGTTGTTCGGCATTATCGAGCGCTTGGTGAAGTGGGAGAACTCGAACAACGAGCATGTGCTGCGCGAGGCGCGCGAGGAGATCCTGAAGCACACCAGCGGCAACCCGCCGCCGGTCTACGACCCCTTCGCCGGCGGCGGCTCGATCCCACTGGAGGCGCAGCGCCTCGGCTTGGAGGCCCACGCCTCCGATCTCAACCCGGTGGCGGTGTTGATCAACAAAGCGCTGATCGAGATCCCGCCGAAGTTTGCGAACATGCCGCCGGTGAATCCAGAAAGTAGGAGGCAGCAAAGAGAAAATAGTGATGGGGAGCATGCATTTCAAGGAATTGATTGTGTGGCAGAAAGCGATGGCGGTAGCGCGGGAAGTCTAGAGAAAATAGCAGCCAGCAATGCGCTATCCTAGGCCTCTATTTCCTATCTTCTACCTCCTACTTCCTACAAAGGCGCCGCCGGTCTGGCCGCTGATGTGCGTTACTACGGTAAATGGATGCGCGATGAGGCTGAGAAGCGCATTGGATACCTTTACCCCAAGGTAAGGCTACCGAAGGAGTACGGCGGCGGTGAGGCCACCGTGATTGCCTAGCTCTGGGCGTGCACGGTGAAGTGCCCCAATCCGGCGTGCGGGGCGCAGATACCGCTGGTGCGGTCATTTGAATTGTCGAAGAAAAAAGGGAAGGAGCATTGGGTTGAGCCGATTGTGGTGAGAAAAGAGGAAATAGAAAATAGTGGTGAGCCTGCTGTGCGCTTTACTGTGCAACATGGCTCCGGCAAGCCCCCCGAAGGCACCGTCGGGCGGCGCGGCGCCCGCTGTCTCTGCTGCGACACCCCCGTGCGGCTGGAGTACATTCGTGATGAGGGCAAAAGCGGTCGCATGGCTGCCCAGATGATGGCGATCGTTGCCGAAGGCAGGGGAGGCCGCATCTACCTCCTGCCAACCGGGGAACATGAACAGGTTGCCGCTAGGCACCGCGATCTCTTTACTCCCCGCCAGCTTGTGGCGCTGACCACCTTCAGCGATCTTGTCGGCGAGGCGCGCGCACTGGTGCGGCGCGACGCTGAACGCGCCGGTGTCGTCCCTGATCCGGCGGCGTATGCCGATGCTGTGGCGACGTATCTGGCGATCGACTGGGATTGGCACCAAGTCAACGCCTACGCCCACGCCTGCGGTCTGCCCTTTCACCCTAGCTACGCCGCCTAGGGCGAGACCCTAGAGACCATGCTCGACCCACACCGCGATGAGCGCTAGGGCCGGGCGCGGCTCTCATGTCGCTGCTGCATCTTCACCCACCCGCGCCACCAAGCCGCCGCGCCCAGAACGACCCGGCCGCTATGGCGTCGGCGATCGCGCGGGTGCGCGCCTACGAACAGGCCAGCGGTTTCAGCTGGCAGCAGCGCGGCCCGATCGATGAGTTAATAGCGGCCGAGCCCGCACCACGCTACCGGCAGCAGCTGTTGCTGCCGACTGACTGATCACGCGCATACGAGGAGACGATATGCACGCAATCCCACCGCCAACTCCCGAGGAGATCCACGCCTAGAGCTGGGAGATGGGCGTCGAGGCCGGGCGCCGCCTAGCCGACGAGAGCGACGCCTTTATCGGCATTACCATCCCCGGTCTCGACGCGCCTGCCGCGCTGGAAATCTACAGCCGCGCCTACCTGCGCGCGATCATCTAGGGCTATCGCACCGCGCTGCGGCGGTATCTGCGCGACCGCACGGATATCGCTGCCGACCAGCGCCGCCGATCTGTCTCTACCACACCGAGGCTCAATCAGAAAGGGGAAGACCGATGACCACGCCAACGTTCATGTTTGATGGCCTGCTCGACGATGACGCGCCGACGACCTTGACTGCCCGCGAGCAGGCGGATGCTCAGCAGGAGCGAGACGATGCGCCGTCAGCGCCGTTAGCGGATCTGGTACGAAGCGCTATCGCTCCTGCTGACCCGGAGGATGGCGACATCCCGACCGATGACCCGGCTCACGCGCCGGCTCTAGACAACACTGCCGGGGCCACCGAGAAGCTGGTGATCGTCGAGGGGCAGACCTTTGTCGCCGATGCCACGATCGACAACGAGACCATCCGTGAGCACCTCATCCGCTAGGGTTTCGTGCACCTCGCCGGGGCCGAGATTCGCACCGGCGCCCGCCAGCACTAGGGGCAGACCATGCCAACCGTCGACTTTATCAAGCGCGCCGGCACCAAGGGCTAGCCGAGCGCTACACCACAACACATCCGCACTGAAGGGCCGGGGATAGCTCCCCGGTCCTTCGTCTTGGAGGAACCAGACCGATGACAACCCCAAATTAGGATTGCCAGTATCACGCGCTGATTGCGCTGCTTGGCGCACTGCTAGCCCAGCCAATCGCGACGCACAACCCGCTGGCCTTGCTCCGGACGCTCTTCGATGGCTCGATGACGATCGAGATGGCGCTGTCGCCGGCGATCTAGGACGCAATCGCCGCCTGCGAGGAACTTGCCTATCAGCGTGATGGAAAGGGAAGAAGCCTATGCTACCGCCTCAACGATCTGCCGGCCATCCCGGCCATCCACGCCATCGACGGCTGGTGATAGTCCGTCGCTCGCGCGACGAGCAGACGCGGGCCGCTGTCCGCAGCGAGCAGTGGGAGGCGACCATGATCGGCCTTCGCGCCGCCGATATCCTACGGCAGCGCTTCGCCGACTTCTACGCAGCCCATGTCGCCGGCCTCACGAGCCGCCCCACCCACTTCATCGGCATCATCTAGGCGCTCTTCTCGCTGATCGAAGTCTGCGGCGTCGAGCTCCCAGACTTCCTCGACATCCGCACCGAGCTGCACAATCCTGCAGCGGCGCTCATTGCGCTTCCTACCCATCTCAAGCGGTATGAAGACGCCCTAGCGGCGCTCGACGAGTGTCGCTGGGCGCTTGAGGCGTTCCACCCGATCGTCTACGGCCTGACCCACGAGATCGAGCCACTCTTCGATGGCGGTCAGCAGAACCTGTTGCTGCTCCTGTTCTGGGTGCTCGCCGACCAGACCACATGGTCGCTAGGGGCCGCCGATATCTAGGATGTCATCGACTATGCCCTCAGCGAGCTGAGCGCGGAGCGCTAGGCTTTTGCCGAGCGCATCGTGCGCCTGCGCGACCAGCGCTGGCCGGGTGACCTGCCGATGGACGAGCTCGCCCGGCAGCTTGACCAAGTGATCTATCGCGAGCTGAACCTAGGTAAAGCCCTCCGCTACGCCTTCGCAGCTACCGGCCTGCAATTCGCCGATTTCACCTTGGAAGAGCTCGACGAGATGGGCTGGACCGGGATGGACTGGTACAGCGTTGACTTCGCGACCATTGCCGCTGAGCAGGCCGAGGCCCGCGACTTCCTCCAGCACTACTATGACCTCGACAACCTAGTATCAGCTCAGCCCGAGGTCTTTGATGAGGTGGTCGCGCTGCTGACCGAGGCAGTTGCCCGTCTTGAGACGCCGCCTCCGACGAGCGCCTGACGGCGTTCACGGCGCTCAGTCTGGGCCATTCGAGCCCTCCCGATCACCTTGCATTGCTGCAAGGTGACCTTTGTTGCTGCGTTCCGCGCCCTGATGCCCGAAACACCGCCATTCCTGCCTACAAGAAAGCCGACCGAATCGAAGCGCCATGCCGGGTGCTGTCGAGGCAAGGTCGCCTTCGGTTCGTAGATGGAGAACGATGGATGAATACCCAAAAAGAAGAGCTGCCGGCACTACGCCGGCGGCCTTGGCTCCGCCGAAAACCCCGCCCGATCCGCCAGACCATGGTCATCGACTGGGCGCCGGAGGTTCAAATCGGCATCTTCGAGGATGCGATCTACCTGACGCGCCGGCAGGGCCGCGGCTGGGTCACCTACCCGATCAGCCCCGAGGATCTGGCTGCCGCACTGAGCAAGCTCCC
>NZ_DAOTWH010000097.1:0-1570 GCF_034435895.1 Chloroflexus sp. | reverse complement strand
CCCCCCCCTGATGGTGGGAGAGGGGGAGCCGCTGGATAGGTGGCGGAGGCATTGCGCTAGCGGGATGTAGCAGCGCCCCTCTCTCGCGTAGCGGGAAGGGTAGGGGGTGAGGGTCAGCAGCCCGCGCAGCGGGCTTCGTAACCCTAGCCCGACCCTTCAGGGCCGGGTTCTAAATCAGATGTTCTGTCCGCATTGATAGCACCATGCAAATAAACACACTGATATGCAGACACGTTACGATGTAATTGTGGTAGGGGCCGGCCACGCCGGTTGCGAGGCGGCCCACGCGGCGGCCCGGCTGGGGTGCCGGACGCTGCTGTTAACAATTGATCTCGACAAGCTGGCCCATATGTCGTGCAATCCGAGCATTGGCGGGCCGGCGAAGGGCCATCTGGTGCGAGAAATTGACGCGATGGGCGGCTTGATGGGCCGCATCACCGACCGCAGCGCGATTCAGATCCGGTTGTTGAACGAGAGCAAAGGGCCGGCAGTGCAATCGTTGCGGGCCCAGTGCGATAAACGGTTGTACGCGCGGCTGATGAAAGAGACGCTAGAGCGGATGCCGAATCTCGATCTGCGCCAAGCCATGGTGGAACGGATTGCGCCGCCGAACGCTGATACTCAGTGCTTTACAGTGACAACACACACTGGCTGGCGGTATCTCGCGCCGGCTGTAATCTTGACCACCGGCACCTTCTTGCGCGGGCGGGCGATTACCGGCGAGGCAATGTGGGGGGCGGGCCGAGCTGGTGAAGCGCCGGCGATGGCGTTGAGCGAAGACCTTGCGGCGTTGGGGTTCCCGCTGGTGCGGCTGAAGACCGGCACTCCGCCGCGACTGGCGGCAGCGACGATTGACTTCTCGTTGACCGAATTGCAGCCGGGCAGCGACAAGCCGCTGGCGTTCGGCCACTACTACGCTGAATTAGGTGAAGCGATACCGCCGCCGGACTATCACGGCCCGCCGGCGCCGGTCTACCCACACCCGCAGCTTGATGGCTGGCGACCGCAGTTACCCTGCTACCAAGTGCATACCACGCCGGAATTTCACGCCATTATTCGCGCAAATCTGCACCGCGCGCCACTGTTTAGCGGCATTATCGAAGGGGTGGGGCCGCGCTATTGTCCGAGCATCGAAGACAAGATCGTGCGCTTTGCCGACAAAGAGCGCCACAGCCTGTTTCTCGAACCGGAAGGCTGGACGACCTCGGAAGTGTATGTACAAGGGTGCAACACCTCGCTGCCCGAAGATGTACAGTGGGCGATGCTGCGTTCGATCCCGGCGTTGCGCAACGTCGAGCTGATGCGGATCGGCTACGCCATCGAATATGACGCGGTCGCAACCGGCGAAATCACTGCCGATATGCAAACGCGCCGGCTGCGCGGCTTGTTCTTTGCCGGGCAGATCAACGGCACGACCGGCTACGAAGAGGCGGCGGCGCAAGGGTTGATGGCCGGCATCAATGCGGCGCGTTACGTGCAGGGCAAACCGCCAGTAATTCTGGGCCGGGCCGAGGCGTACATCGGCGTCTTGATCGACGATTTGACCACCAAAGAGATTCGCGAGCCGTAC
>NZ_DAOTWH010000096.1:0-3972 GCF_034435895.1 Chloroflexus sp. | reverse complement strand
CCCCCTCTCCCACCGTGAGGTGGGAGAGGGGTCCGGGGGGTGAGGGCAGGTAACGTAAAGCACGCGAAGGACGTGAAGGGTTGAACGCAAAGACACAGCGTTTGCCCCCCTCACCGCCACGAACAACCCCCTATGGTATAATCAGCCGGCAACGAACCCAATGGCGCAGGGAGTTTTACAGCATGGACAATCGGCCCAGTATCAGCGTCTTCTTCCCCGCTTGCAACGACGCCGGCACGATCGGCAGCATGGTGGTCGCAGCGATCGAGACGCTCGAAGAGATTACCGATGATTATGAAGTGATCGTGGTCGAGAACGGCAGCACCGACTACACGGTCGAGGTGCTTGAGTCGCTGGCCAAACGCTACGACAAGCTGCGAGTCTATACGCACCGGCAGGCACTCGGTTACGGCGGCGCGCTGCGGGTCGGCTTCGCCAAGGCGACGAAAGATCTGGTCTTCTACACCGACGGCGACGCCCAATATGATCCGCGTGAACTCAAACTGCTCTTGCCGGCGCTGCGCGAGGATGTTGATATTGTCAACGGTTGGAAGATCGATCGCGGCGATCCGCTGCACCGGATTATTATCGGGCGGATCTATCACCACACGGTTAAATTCCTCTTCGGCTTCAAGCTGCGCGATGTCGATTGCGATTTCCGCCTGATTCGCCGCCACGTCTTCGATGACATCGAGCTGGAATCAGACAGCGGCACCATCTGCCTCGAACTGGTCAAGAAATTGCAAGACTCCGGCTACCGGTTCGCCGAAGTGCCGGTGCATCACTATCACCGCACCTACGGCAAGAGCCAGTTCTTCAACTTCCCGCGACTGTGGCGCACGTTTGTGCAATTGATCGAATTGTGGTGGAAGTTGGTGGTGCGGCGCGAGCATCTGCGCAAACGCAAAACTCGCGCGCGTACCGAAGCCGAGCAGACGACGCGCTGAAACGTCGCAAACTAACTCTGGGCCAATTCGCGCAAGCGCGATGGGTTGAGCAGCGTGATGCCGGAGCTATCCACATCGAGCAGGCGCGCATCGCGGAACTGGTTGATCACTTTGGTGACGGTTTCGCGGTAGGCGTTGATCATGTCGGCCAGTTGTTGATGGGTACGGCGCGGCAGCCGGGCCGGTTGCGGCGTCGCGACTGGCCGCGTCTCAGACATTTCGAGCAGCACCGAAGCCAACCGGGCCGGTACCGACTTGAACGCCACTTCTTCGATCCGGCGGCTGACGATCTGCCGTTGCTGGCCGAGCAATTCGAGCATTGCTGTCGCTAACGCGCCATCGTTTGCAATCGCATGCAACGCTTCGGCCCGCGGCACCGCCAACGCGCGCACCGGCGTCAACGCCTCGGCAAAGGTGTCGTAGGTTGTCTCACGCTCGAGGGCGCTCAAGCCAAACACTTGGCCGTTCTCAACGACGCGCACGGTCAACAAACGCCCTTCTTTTGAGGCAAGGTGCAATCCTACTTGCCCGTTGGCAAGCAGGTACAATGTTTGCGCCGGGTGGGCCGGAGTATATATTGTGCTGTGCCGGCGGAATGACTGCGCCTGCCCTAACGGGGCCAAGCGATGCCAGACGAAGGATTCCGCTTCATGCAGCCGTGATGCCATGCCTTATCCCTTTCCGCGCCATCTCGACCGGCCAGTGTGGAGCGTTTCATTGCTATGGTATTGTACCACAAGCTTTCGTTCATCGCCCCCTGATAAAATGAGCATTGGTATAATAATTTTATGAAGCATCGCAACCCTCCTTGGCAGCGCTGGTTCCGGATCGTATGGTGGATGGGGTTGAGCATCTGGCTGGCAGCGTGTGCGGTGCCGGCAACGCCAACCCCGACCAGCACCCTGCCGCCGACCGCAACACCGCCGCCGACCGCAACGCCGCTACTACGCGGCGGCACGTTAAACCTGCGAATTACTGCCAATATCACCGATCTGCGCCCATGGCAACCGCGCTCGCGAGCTGAAGAACACCTGATCGGTTTGCTGTACAGCGGTCTGATGCGCCTCGACGCCGATCTCTGGCCTACACCCGATCTGGCCGAGCAGCTCGACATCGATGCCGAAGGCCGGACGCTCACCTTTACCCTGCGCCCCGATCTGCGCTGGCACGACGGCCAGCCGCTGACCGCGGCTGATGTGCTCTTTACCCTCGAAGCGTTGCGTAGTTTGCCCGAAACCAATACGGCACTGCTAGCCGATTTGCGCTACGTTGCCACCGCCTCCGCTCCTGACGAGCGCACCGTGGTGATCGAACTGCGCAGCCGGTATGCGCCGATGCTCAGTTTGCTCGCCGTGCCGATCCTACCTCGCCACCTCTTCGCCGGGCGCGAGCTGAGCCAGATAAATTTCCTGAACCAGCCGGTCGGCAGCGGGCCGTTTCGCCTGACCGAGCGGCAAGCCAACAGCAGCCTCGTGCTCGATCGGTTTGAACAGTATCACCACGGCGCACCGCTGCTCGATCGGGTGGTCTTAACGGTCATTCCCGAAACTGGTCTCACCCAGAGCGCGCTGCGCGATGGCCGGCTGCAAGCCGCTGAGCTGCCGTGGGGCAGCCAAGATGCGCTCGCCGATGTGCCTACGCTGCGCAGTGGCAGCATTCCCGAAAACGGTGTGTATTTTCTCGCCTTCAATTTGCGCCCCAGCCGGCCTTTTGCCGATGTCCGCCTGCGGCAGGCGCTAGCCACCGCTATTGATCTGCCCCGCCTCGTCGAGACAGCCACCAAAGGGGCCGGCATTCCAGTTGGCAACGGCGCATTACCGGGGAGTTGGGCCGATCTGACCCCGCCGGTGACTGCCGGTGACTTGCCGGCGGCGCGAGAAATCCTTGATGCCGCCGGCTGGACGTTGCCGACCGGGGCGACGATTCGCCAGCGCGAGGGGGTGCCGCTGATTGCCCACCTCTACGTGCGCAATGACGATGAACGGCGGCTAGTGGCAGCGCGGCGCATTGCCGAAATCGCTGCCAGTATCGGCATCCAGATCGTGGTTGAACCAGCCGGCTTCGCCACCGTCATTCTCGCCCGCTATGTCGCGCCCTACGATTTCGACCTTTTGCTGGGCAGTTGGATCAACGGCGCCGGCGATCCGGCCTTCGCCGATACCATGTTCTACGATCCCGACGATTTCGCCCTCTTCCATTCCAGCCAGCTCGAACAGGGGCCGGGTGACACGCGGGCCACACGCAATTTCGTCGGTTTCAACGATCCGGTCTACGATGAGCAGGCGCTGATTGCCCGCCAGCTCTACGGGCGCGACGAACGGCGCAGCGCGATTGCCCAGACGCAGGCCCGCCTTGCCAGCGAGTTGCCCTATTTGTACCTGTGGGTTGATCGCACGGCGGTCGTGCTCGATACCCGCTTGCGCACGCTTGACGGCCCGATCGATCTGAGTACGCCGCGGTATTTGTGGAATATTGAACGCTGGTATCTGGAACGGTAGGGAGATAGGGCGTAGGGAATAGGGAGTAGGCAATAGAAACAAGTGCTTGCCCATGCCCTACCTGCCTGCTCCCGACCTCCCTATTCCCCCACAGGTGGAGTATGACCAACCCCTTTAGCGAACGCGGACGCATCGTCGATCCGGGCAAATTTGTCGGGCGGTGGCGCGAGCTTGGCGCGGCGTGCGAGCAACTCGAACGGCGACGACCTATTCTACTGTACGGGCCGAGCGGCAGCGGGCGCTCGTCGCTGCTCACCCATCTGGCCCAAGCCGCCGGTGCGGTGCTCGAAATTCCCAACCTCAACGCTTTCTACCTCGATCTGGCTGTGTTGCCCGACGCCGCCGCCACCTACGGCCTGATCGTGCGCGCGCTCGGCGGCAGCGAACCAACCATCGCTGCACTTGAGCGGCGGCTGGCCGCCAATGGCCGCCCGGTGCTGATCTGCCTCGATGGGGTTGAGTCGGCAATCGCTGCTGGCTGGGGCAAAGACCTGCTCGAACGGTTGGGCCGGCTTGCCCGGCGCAGC
>NZ_DAOTWH010000095.1:0-22763 GCF_034435895.1 Chloroflexus sp. | reverse complement strand
GGGGACGGCGAATGTGACGGTGTTCACGCCGGGGCCGGGCGGGGGCGAAACGAGCGCGGTGCCGTTCACCATCACCAACCCCGCGCCGGCGCTGACAAGTATGAGTCCGGCGACGGCGACGGCGGGCGGGGCCGGGTTCACGCTGACGGTGACGGGCACGGACTTCGTGAATGGGTCGGTGGTGCGGTGGAATGGGAATGACCGGGTGACGACGTTCGTGTCGAGCACGCAACTGACGGCTGCGATCCCGGCGAGCGACATTGCGACGGCGGGGACGGCGAATGTGACGGTGTTCACGCCGGGGCCGGGCGGGGGCGAAACGAGCGCGGTGCCGTTCACCATTCAATCCAGTAACCCATCGCCAACCATTCCTACTATCACCAGTGTCTCGCCTAATTCGATTACGGTGGGCACAACGGACATCACGCTTACCATTAACGGCAACAACTTCGAGAATGGGGCGATAGTACGGTGGAATGGCACACCGTTAGCCACCACCTTTGTCAGCGCAACCCAGCTTACAGCGACGCTGCCAGCGACCCAGCGCGGCACAGCCGGGACGGGTAATGTCACCGTCGTCAACCCCGGCGGGGGCGAGTCAAGTACGGTGACGGTAACGATCCGGTATCACGTTTTGGTACCAATGATCCTGCGCTAATTGGTTCAATACGTTTCAACGAGCTGTGCCCCCTCTTCGCCTTGGCCGAAGAGGGGGCACGCATGTGTATCACGTACTGGCTATACGTCACTCTTATCACATCCGCCCATCCAACAAATGCCCCATCCGCAACTGCTTGGCCAGCAGATACGGTGCGCTGTACGCATTAGCCGGCGCTTGCAGGGGCACGCGCTCGCGCACCGTGATGCCATACTGTTCGAGGCTCGCAATCTTGGCGGGGTTGTTGGTCAGCAATCGCACCGATTCGATGCCCAGATCGCGTAAGATTGCGGCAGCGATGCCGTAATCGCGCATATCGTCGGGCAAGCCCAAGGCGCGGTTGGCGTCAACCGTATCAAGGCCCTGTTGTTGGAGCGCGTATGCGCGGATCTTATTCACCAACCCAATGCCGCGCCCCTCTTGGCGCAGGTAGAGCAACACCCCGCGCCCGGCTTGTTGGATCGCACTGAGCGCTGCGGCGAGTTGCTCACCGCAATCGCACCGGTGCGAACCAAAGATATCGCCGGTCAAGCATTCGGAGTGGAGCCTTGCCAGCACCGGCTCCGGCCCCGCCAGCGCGCCGCACGTGAGTGCCACCTGCTCTTTCTGCTCGGCATCGAGGTAGACCACAATCTGAAACTGGCCAAACTTGGTCGGTAAATCAGCCATCGCCGCGCGGGTGATAGTCGCAGAAGAGGGAAGAATCGTCATACCTGAGCCTCGGGGTCTTCAGAAGGGCGAAAAGAACGGGAAGCGCCGGCCAAGATTGGCCGGGTTAAGGCAAGAGTCGTGATGGCCCAAGCGCCGGCAAGGAGCGTGCCACTCACGAGATACGGCGCATCAGGGCCAAACGAATCGAAGATCAGGCCAAAGCTGATGGGGCCGATCAACAGCGCAAAACTAATCAGGGCCTGCATCCCGCCGAGCACTGCCCCTTGCCGGCTAGCGCCAGCTCGCAGCGAGACGAGGCTGGTGATCGCCGGTACTGCCAACCCCATCCCGATCGCGAGCATTGCTGCCAGCGGGAACAACAGCCAACCCGTTTGAGAAGCTGATCCGACGAGCGCAAAGGCGGCAGCCATCAGCCCTAATCCGCCGCTGGCTAAGCGCGCTTCGCCGAGATACGGTTGGAGGCGGCCTAGCAACAACCCTTGGGTGAACACAGCGCAAAGCCCGACGAAGACAAATAGCACGGCATTCTGTGCAGGCTCCCAGCCAAACCGGGTCAGGGTAAACAGGGCAATATTGCTTTGCAACCCGGAAAAGGCGATATTGAGCAGCACTGCTGCAATCAGCAACGGGCGTATAGCTGGCAACTGCCATGCCGCTGCGGCTGGCGTCAACAGATTCTGGAGGCGCAGCGGTTGCGGACGGCGGCGCTCAGACGGCAACGACTCGGGCAAGACACCGGTGGCGTAGAGCGCATTGAGCAGCGCAATGGCGGCAGCGAGCAACGGCGGAATAGCCAGCCCATACTGGCTCAGGGCGCCACCCATGGCCGCTCCGCCGATCAAGCCGATCCCAAACGCCGCCCCAAGCAGGCCCAAGCCGCGCGCGCGTTCGGCTGGCGCTGTCACGTCGGCAATGTAAGCCTGCGCCACCGGCATACTCGACCCTGCTGCACCGCCGAGGGCAATGGCCGCGGCCAAGAACTATAACGAATTGGCCAACGCCAAACCCAGATAGGCCAACGCCGAGCTGAACAGACAGAGCAAAATCACTGGGCGGCGCCCGATCCGGTCAGAGACAGCGCCCAGCATTGGCGCAACCAGCAACTGCATGGCCGCGTAGAGCGAACCGAGCAGGCCAACGACCAGCGCATCATCAGACCATGCGCGTGCCATAAAGGGCAACAACGGCATGATGAGGCCATAGCCCAGCATATCAACCAATACCGAACCGGCGACGATGATGCGATGGCGATTCAATAGAGGATCTCCTTGAATTGGCGTACCCTAGCGTCATTGTGCGGGAGCTTCGCACCCGAAGCATTCTCCAGCGCAAACGGAAGCGGTAGCTGAAAGAGTATCGATCAAGCGGGTGATTGCCATTCTGGTCAGTTCACCCGGTGCGCTGCATCAGTTGGCGGGCCATCGCCAACACTGCCGGGCGCAGATCGTTATCGGCAACCAGTGGCGGGCCAAACTGCACCCGCACCGGCTGGGTGGCGAGATGCGGCCACAACACTTGCACAATCGCCGCCAGCCACTGCCGTTCAGCCGGATCACGGCGCAGATTAGTCAGTGGATGGCGCAACGCCGCCGGCGCTTGCACATCGCTGACGATGGCTGTCGCCACCGGTACGCCGGCGGCCAGCCGGCCAAACAGATCGAGACTGGCCGACCATTCGGCCAAGCCGGTGATCGCCGTCGGGTCACGCGCTGGATCGGGTTCAATCCGTCCGGCGGGAAAGGTCAATACCGCGCCGCCTTGTTGCAGATGGCGCACCGCGCTGCGCAAGGCTACCATCCGGCTAAGCGGCGTCGTGCCGACCGGAATGATTGCTGCGGCGGTATGCGGCAGTGTCCGGATCAATGGACGCGCGATCGCGATAATCTTCAGATCAGTGCGACCAATTGCCGCAATCAACGCTGCCGCGTCGAGCAAGCCGGGATGGTTGGCAACAATCAATAACGGCCCGTGGCGCGGCGGCGAGGGGCCATCGATCCGCATACCGGGCGCAAAGCGAGCGCAGATCCATTGTGCGCCTGCCGGCAACCCTGCTCTGCCAACCAGCTCATCAAACGTCCGCAACTGGCGGGCAAAGCGTTGGGCCGGCGGGCGGGCCAGCACTGTCGCGATCCCGCGCAGCCATGGCGGGCGGGTAATGCCAAACCCGCGCAGTATATCGGCAGTATTGAGCCAGATCAGGTCAGCGAGGGGATCGGTTGATATCTGTACGGGCGTCTGATAATAAACCGGTAACACAGCCTATATACTCGAGATCCTCAAGGTTTGGTTGTCATGTATCAACGTTGTATTGGTATCATACCACTATTTACCCCAGAATCGCGGTACAATAAACACACAGACCCTTGCCAGCGAAGGAGTATGGCTATGACCACGGTCACGATTAACGATGTCGAGATGGAAGCTCAGCCCGGTGAACGGATTCTCGATATTGCCCGGCGCAATGGCGCTCATATTGGTTTCGTCTGCGACGGTACTGGCTTTTGCCAGACGTGCAAAGTCAGAGTGCTGGCTGGCAGTGAGTCGCTCAGCCCGCCGACCGAGCTCGAGAAGAACTGGATCCCTGAGCAGCGGTTGGCAGAGGGATGGCGGTTAGGTTGCCAAGCAGCCATTCGCGGCAAAGAGCCGGTGGAAGTGTTAACCGCTGCCGAAGGGTTGCGCCGGCAAACCTTTGCCGTGATCAACCCGCCGCCGGGCACGAATGTGGTGTCAAATGTTGGCGCACTCCTTGCCAACCTCAACCAGCAAATCATTGATCAGGTCATTGGCTACCCATTTAACATGCTTAACGCGGTAGCCAAGATTGGGCTTGGCCGGATCTTGAACCCATGGCAATCGATGGAGCGGTTCAGCCAGTGGTTGACCGATTTCGGCAAGGTATTTGAGAAGACGCTCAATTCGCCGGCGCCAGCCCCGAAGAGCGCCTCGCTTGAGAGTGTGCGTGACGCGGCAGCCGAGGTGCGGCGGGCCAGTGAATAATAGCGCGGCGCAAAGCGCGCCAAGGCGCAGAGACGCTTAACGCAAAGGCGCCAAGCACGCGAAGATCGCAGAGGTGTTTGGGGAGGGCGAACATCCTCTGCGTCCGCGGCGTCCTCAGTGGTAAGCTACCCTTACCCCTCCCTTGCTGAGCGCGAGGTGGTGCTGTGTCCTGCGCGAGCACGGCCGTGCCCGGTATCCAGCGGCTCCCCCTTTCCTCCCGTCAGGGGGGAGAGGGGGCCGGGGGGAGAGGGTCAGCAACCCGTGCAGCAGGCTTCGTAATAGTAGCCCGGCTCTTCAGGGCCGGGTTCCTTGTTGTCCGCCCTTGCATCCGGTTCGTAAGGAGCGGGATCATCGCTTGCGAAAGCCATGCGAGGGGCGACTTCGCAAGCAACCTCAATCGCAAGTCATGGTATGCTACCTACCAGCAACTAACAGTTCAAGGAGCAACCATGCACAACGCACCATCTGAACTTCGTACCGCCTTAGTCGTTGTCGCCCACCCCGACGACGCTGAATTTGGCTGCGGCGGCACCCTCGCGGCATGGGCCGCCGAAGGCTGGGAAATTACCCTAGTCATCTGCACCGATGGCAGTGCTGGCGGCCCTGATGACGCCACCGATGTCGGCCCTGAAGCGCGCCGTCGGATCAGCGAGATCCGCAAAGCTGAGCAGCGCGCCGCCGCCGAGATCCTCGGCTTGAAGGAGGTGGTCTTTCTCGATTACCCCGACGGTATGCTGCAACCAAGCATCGAACTGCGCCGCGATATTGTGCGCCAGATCCGCCGCATCCGCGCCCAGCGCATCGTCTGCCAATCGCCCGATCGGGTGTGGACGCCGCAGTACTCGATTCCCCGCTTCCACCCCGACCATCTCGCGGCGGCGAACGCCACGCTGGCCGCTGTCTATCCGGCAGCGCAAAATAGTTGGGACTTCCCCGAACTATTGGCCGAGGGCTACTTGCCGAGCAAAGTGCGTGAAATCTACATCACCGGCGCGCCGGTGTTGAACTATGCGGTCGATATTAGCGCGACGATTGAGCAAAAGTTAGCGGCGCTGCGCTGCCACGTTTCGCAACTCGGCGCTGACCAGACCGAATTAGCGCAACAGGTGCGGCAATGGGCCGCCGAACGAGGGCAAGCGTTCGGCTTGGCGTTGGCTGAAGCGTTTCATCGGGTGGAGAATTAGGGCTGCGGGGCGGCCTGCGCCTTCTACTTAGGAGTGTGGCAGGGCAACTGCCGTATGCTCCGCTGTTCGTCCGTGTCATTGTGTGCTGCCGGAGGGGGGGCAGCAAGCTCCCACTCCCCTCTTGTCATTGCGAGCCGCCGAAGGCGGCGAAGCAATCTCCCGTGAGCACGGGAGGTATATACTCAGGCACGGGTTGCGCTGCAGCGGGAGATTGCTTCGGGCGCTGCGCGCCCTCGCAATGACAAATGGGAAGCGAATTCTCGCAATGACAACTAAGAAGCTGCTTCTTTATGGAGTGCGGCGGTGCAACTGCCGCACATTATAACCGGCCACCTGCATAAGTACTCTGCCGATACCACAAATGCCTCTTTATTGCCTTTGCACAGCGTAGCGCAGACAGAGGCTATTCAGTTGACGCCAATCGCAGACTCGGCTATACTACCAACGGCGGGCCGGTAGCTCAGCGGTAGAGCACCTGACTTTTAATCAGAGGGTCGTGGGTTCGATCCCCACCCGGCTCACCAAGCGATTTGGCTTCGGGTCTTGATGACACGAGGCCAATTTGTTTATTGACAGGCTAGTTTTGATTCATCGCGCCACTGGCGCTCACTTCACTCCTTGCCATCATCATCGCGCACCGGCTCAAATCCAGCATGCTTTGCCGAGGTCGAATGCTTACCCTCATCCCTACCCCTTCTCCTGCGCAGCGGGAGAAGGCCACTGCCGCATTGACGGATGAGAACAGCGCTTGCGCTAAGGGCATTCCTTAGCACTGGATCAGCCTGCGGAGCAGGCGTTGCCCATGGATCACGCGCTCTTGACCTTAATCGGGCGCCGGATCGCCTTGGGATGCCAGAAGGGCGTGAGCGGCGGGTTAGATTGCTCGTGCTCCGACTTTGGATCAGGTGGGTTGGTCGGTGCAGGCGGAACGGCTGGTGGGGCGACGTTGAGCAAGCGGGTCAGCAGCGACATAGCGTCTATCCTCTCAGCTAGAAGATGAAAAAGTATTCATGTAAGAAACCGCGTGAATAGGCAAAAGGATTCGCAGTTTTTGCGGGGATTTCTGGCAATCCCTATCCTTCTCCGGATCGAGCTGGCGAAGCGGGTTTCGCAAAAGCGTGTCTATTTCTCAGAGGGCAAATAGGCCGTTCTTGCGGGAATGTTTTGGTAGCGAGTGACGGAAACAGATAGGTGGTGCGGTTGAGGTAATTGGAGCAGGTAAGGATATTGTGCGCCAATCGTTCACGTTTGCGCCTGTATGACATCGTGTATGATATACCCCATACCCGTTCCGGTTGGTAAAATTGGTCAACCTTGATATAAACGCATAAGGTAATGACCCCGCAGAAGGTTGGCAATAGGCGAAGGTGCTTGGATCGGCAAGAATATAGCTAAGCAAGCATTTAGCTAGGCTAAGGAAATGCCATGCTTTCACGTATCATCCAGCAACAAATTCCGCTTGGTTTAGAAGCTGTTTTCTATTTGAAAAATGAAAGCGAAATAAGTGGTGTAGTAATGGAAATAGGAATTGAACATGTTCCTTAAAAAAGGGAGAAGAATTTATTGCCGTCCTAATAGATATGGTAGGATTATGGCGTGTACTGAGATCCGACACCCTCAAAACGGATGTATCTTCATCTATTCAGCCGCAAGTGCCACAACCACCTGATTCAACGTCAACTCAATCTAATCAAGAAGTTGTTCGAAAGTTGTTAGAAATAGGGGATCGTTTTAAGGCATATCAGCAGATTTCTTCTTTGCAGATCAAAGCTCCGGATTTTGCTTTTGCTACTGATGATGTTAAAGCTCATCCTAATGCCTTACCTGTCTTGAACAGGGTGAGCGAGAAATATAAATACGCGTGCAGCGCCTGAATCCATGCGCGGTGACCAGCACGTGGATTGCGGAGAGGGTTGCCAATATCCTGAGGCTTAAAGTTGCCCACGGGCGACATGATTTGCTTCCGTTTGCCGAGCAAACGCAGCAGATTGTTCAACAAGCTCAACACGATTACGAGGCGTATCTTGTAACTGGTCAACTAACTGACCAACTGCTGGCAAGTGTGCTTCGCCTTGCCCAACTCGACCCTATATTCAGGGCCGGAGTGATTGATAGAAATCTTGGTAATGTGTTTGATGAAGATATAGCTGATTTGCACCAACTTATTTCAATCGTAGAACCGCGCTGGTTTACTGCCTCACGTCTTTGTTTGCTTAACCCAACGTTTGGCGCTGCTTCCTTGATGGAAGGAGGAGCAGATGCTGATATGGTGATCGATGAGATGATTATTGAAGTCGACAAAATCCTTTAAGTTTGAACGCGATCATTTTCATCAATTGATAGGATACTATATCCTGCACGAGATAGCAGGTATTGAGAGTGGATCTATAGGTCATGATAATGGTTATTCCAAGCCTGTGATAACTAAATTGGGTGTCTATGTTGCGCGTTTTGGCTATATATACAGCATAGCGGTAAGTGATGTCATTCGCGCAGAAAAGTTTCCGAGCTTTGTTGATTGGTTTGTAAAGCGTGTTCAACCTAATGCCCTCAAGTAAACATCTATGTCATTACGTTGTACTGCGGTGCGGCCGATTGCCTCAGCATATCAATGAGAGCATATACATCGGTATGTAAACAGCATTGCCATCAACTTGATCGCGATGGTATACTACACACATCAGTCTTAGCAGCATGACAGGTTAAGAGGTTCTCTGTATGGGTAATACCTTAAAGCCAACATTCAAATCTTTATCGTTACTGCCTACAATGGATACGTCCAGCCACGATCTCGTTGGCGAGTTTTTCGAGCCGCTCCTCGCTCGTGCTGTTAGCTATGACCGTGGGGTCGGCTTTTTCTCTTCCTCGTGGTTGCGTATGAATGCGCGCGGCATGGTGGCTTTTGCTCGTAATGGCGGCAGAGCGCGCTGGATTACTAGCCCCATATTGGATTTAGCCGATTGGGAAGCGCTGCAATTAGGTGATGATGCTCGCCATGACACGGTTATTCGCCAAGCGCTTGAGCGTGCAATAGGTGATCTAGCCGTAACCATCGATCAGGACGTGCGCACGGCGTTGGCGTGGATGGTGGCCGATGAGGTGATCACGTTCAAACTGGCGCTGCCGCGTAACAAGCTCGATCACGGCGACTTTCATGATAAATTCGGTATTTTTACCGATGATGAAGGCAATCAAGTTAGTTTCAACGGCTCCTACAACGATAGTATGCAAGGCATACGCAACTATGAGTCAATCAAGATCTTTTGGTCATGGGAGCCGTTTCTGGCGCCATTGGTGCAAGCTGATACGCGTCGTTTTGAACGTTTGTGGAATAATTCAGATCCAAATGTGCAAACGTTCGATCTGCCAACTGCTGCTCGTGAGCAGATCGTGCGTTTACGCACGGGTAAGCGCCCTTACCCTGAACCAGAGTGGGTGAAACTCCGGCGATTACGCGACCAACAGTCCATCTATCGCGCGCCTCGTCCAGCCGTGCCGGCCAAGGTGACACTCCGTGATTATCAGATTGCTGCAATTGAGGCTTGGTTCGATCATCATTGTCGCGGTTTGCTTGAGATGGCAACCGGTACCGGTAAGACCATCACGGCGCTGGCTGCGTCAGCGTGGTTGTTTAAGCGTGAGGGCAGGTTAGCAGTGGTGGTCGCTGTGCCGTATCAGCATCTGGTTGATCAATGGGCTGCTGAAATGCGATCCTTCGGCTATGAGCCAATACTGGCCTATCAGAGCAAGGATCGTTGGCTTGACAGCTTACATCAGCAGATCATTGCCTATAATGCCGGCCGTCGGTGCTGTCTATCGGTCATTGTCACCCACAGTACATTTGCCCAAGCCGATTTTCAAGCTGCGTTACAGCGTCTACAAGGTGCGAGTCTGCTGATAGCCGATGAAGCCCATCATCTTGGCGCTGCACAGCGGCGTCAGGCGTATCCAGAACACATTCCCTACCGGCTCGGATTATCAGCGACTCCGGATCGCTGGTTCGACGATGAGGGAACGAAAGCCTTGCGCGATTACTTCGGTGAGACCGTCTTCTCTTTGCCACTTGCACAGGCAATTGGATCGAGTCTGACGCCGTACTATTATTACCCCCACTGCGTGATGTTGACCGATGAAGAGATGGAGCGTTACGCGGATCTCTCGGCCAAAATTGCGCGCCTCTCCCAGCGAGATGAGTTAGAGGTGCGGGAAACCTTGCGTCGGTTGCTGATCAAACGGGCTGATTTGCTCAATCATGCCGCAAATAAACTCTTCGTTCTCAATCAATTGATTGATCATCCTGATGATATTTCGCATACGCTCTTCTATTGCGCCCCCGGTCATATTGATGCGGTGGTGCGCCTGCTTGGCCACGAGAAGGGGGTGCGGATCCACCGCTTTACCGCCAAGGAGGATGTGCGCACCCGACAACGGCTGTTGACCGATTTCGCCAATGGTACGCTCCAAGGTTTGGTCGCGATGAAATGCCTTGATGAAGGGGTTGACGTACCGTCAACCCGAACCGCATATCTGCTCGCGAGCAGCGGCAATCCGCGTGAATTTATTCAGCGACGTGGACGTATCTTGCGGCGGTTTCCCGGTAAAGATGTGGCGGTGTTACACGATCTCGTAACGATCCCCGATCCTATCAATCAACCGCAGTTCTCAACCGCAATGCAAGTCGAGCGTAGTATCATGCGACGAGAACTGCAACGGATTAAAGAGTTTGCGGGGGCTGCCTTAAATAAGCATCAAGCGCTTGATGTGATCTGGGATGTGGTACGACAGTATGGATTAATGGATATGTAGGAGGTAAGTATGAGCCGTGACTTGCTGCGGCGTTTGTTTAGTACACTCGATCCAGAGATCAAGAGCGTCATTGAACAAGTTCTGCAATTAGAGCAGGAAAACATTACGATGGAGCGGCCTCGCATTAATGATCGAATTGATGAGATCATCACAGAAGAGGCAAAGCGCATTCTTGGCACCTCGAAGGGTTCACGTACAGGATGAGCATAAGCTATGAAACTCGATCGTATTATTCTTGAAAACTTCCGCCAGTATTTCGGCAAACAACGACTCGAATTTGCCAAAGATTTACAACGTAATGTAACCGTTATCCATGGTGTTAATGGTGCAGGAAAGACATCGTTATTTCTCGCCATCAACTGGTGTCTGTACGGTCGTTCAGTCGATAAAACCAAGATTATTGATAATGTGGGTGAGTTGATCAGCAAGGAAGCCATTAAGCGCGCGCAACCGGGTGAGCGCGTCGAAACTGCGGTTGAGCTGCATTTCTTACACGACGGGTATCGTTACATGGCACAGCGTAAGTTAACGGGGATCCGAAAGGAGGAAGTAGGAGTATCGGTCGATCGCAACGAACATTTTAAGCTGATGCGCGCACAACCTGATGGGCAGTGGGAGAATATTCATAATCCGATCGGCGCGATTAATTCGATCCTTCCTGCGAATGTGCGCACCTACTTCTTGTTTGATGGTGAAAAGATCGATGAGTTTGCCAAACCAGAGTCGCATAAAGATGTACGTGACGCGATCTATCTTGTCCTCAAACTTGAGATCTTAGAACGAGCGAAACGTCATTTAGACAAGGTTGCCGATGATTATAGCAAGGAATTGCGCCAGATTTCGAGTGGTGAGTTAGCTAATTTATTGGATCGCGAAGCCAAAGCGCGGGCTGAGCGCGAGGAAATTGAAAAAAAACAACTGGAGTTGCGCAAGGAGATTGAGTCGGCGCGGCGAAAGATCGGGGAAATTGACGACAAGCTACGTGAGACGAGGGATGCGCGTGATCTTCAGATCAAGCGAGATCAGTGTGAACAGGAATTGCGTCAACGGCGTATAGATCTCGATGCGCTCACGCGGCGGATCCGTGAGCTTGCTGCAACCGGCTACTTCATTCTGGCTCAGCCAGCCGTGGAACAGGCACTCCAGATCCTGAACGAAAAACGCGCGCGGGGCGAGATTCCGAGCAATATTCGCCAGCAGTTCTTGCAGGATTTGATCATGCGGAAGGAGTGTATCTGTGGTCGTCCAATTAACGACGGCAGTCCGGAACACCAGCGCTTGCTGCGGTTGCTTCAGCAAAGCTTGCCGGGATCGCTTGAAGATAACGTACTTGAGCTCTATGCAAGATTGCGGGCGTTTGCCGAGCGGGTGAAACTCCGGTGTGCCGATCTTGACGCTGCCTGGCGTCAGCGGAGTGAACTGACCGAAGCGATTCATCGCCTTGAAAGTGAACTCAGTGAGATTCGCCGTCAGCTTGAGCAATCGCAGGTAGAGGAAGTGAACCAGCTTGAGAAACAGCGACAAACGTTCTCAGAGGATATTGATCGGGCTAATATGCAGATTGGCGAGATTAATGAACGACTCAAGCAGTTGAGCAAAGAGATTGGTGAATTGGAAAAGCGTATTTCACGGGCCAAAACTGAAGAGCAACGGGCTAAATTGTTGCAGACTAAGCTTGATCTGGCGCGACGTGCGTTTCATGCTATCGATCAGATACATAAGCAGTTTGCTGACGACATGCGGGTGCAGATCGAAGCGAAGACGCGCGAAATTTTTAAGAAACTGGCATGGAAGAGCGAGCACTTTAGCGATGTCCGGCTTGACGAGAATTATCACCTTGAAGTGATCGATCGCTACGGAATGCCAGCGCGACCCGAACTTTCAGCCGGTGAGCGACAAGTGTTAAGTTTATCGTTTATCGCTGCTATGTCGCGTATTAGCGAAGGCGAAGCGCCATTGGTAATGGATACGCCGTTTGGCCGGCTGTCGTCGCACCATCGCAATAGTATTACGCTCAATTTGCCATCGTTAGCCAATCAATTAGTGCTTTTTGTTACTGACGAAGAGCTGCGTGATCAAGCCCGGCAACATCTTGAGCCGCGCATTGGTCGGGAATATCGCTTACAGTTCGATCCACGCACCAGTTGTACCACGATCGTAGAAGAGTCATCCGTATGACTTGCCCAGAGGGTGTCATCATGAGTGAAAATAGTGTTATTCGGAAAGATCGCGTCAATATTGATGATGATGTTATTGGTATCTATCACGAATTGACGAGTAAAGCCGAGGAAGGAGGTGAACTGGCTCCCTTTCGTACCCACAAGGATGTGTTTATGTTGGCCGTTGTGCTTGGCTATCGGCGTGATATGCGGCGTCCGGCGCCATCAGGTGCAAAACATACTATTCGCCGTGAGGTGTTCTCTGAAGAAGACTATCAATTGCTTGAAGCGATTGCAGTCGCCACAACCGGTGATGTTAACGTTCTCCTTAACCAAGGCGAGATCTTAACCATTGCCGAAGAGTATGCACAGGCTGGGATTCATGATGTCAAGGCGGAATTGTTAGATCAGGGCGGGCAGCCTCTGCGGAATTTGGTGGCCATGCTTGTTGGTAAGTCGTAACTATGTTGCAAGAAAACAATCTCATCAATCCGGGTAAAAAACTGAGAGATATTCTCAGTGAAATCTTTCATTACGATCCAAAACATGATTCATCGGTGTTGGGTCAGATAGACAAGATGATGATGGCAGATGGTGAACTTGCTTTATTAACATATCGGAGTTTAATCAATTATGTTACCCGACGACTAATCACCATCGCAGAATACATGAAGCGGAAATATAGTAGTGACAGCTACCCAAGTGGGTATTATGTTGAAGAAATTAGAAGTTACTTGCAAAATCGCACGAACATACCTTCTGAAAGGCGAGAGAAGATTTTGGCGCTCCTGCTTGAGTGTCTTGCAGCGCGATCAAGGAGCGTTCGTCCAGCAGTAAAAAGACGGATCAGACAGCAAGCCCAAAAACAAGGTCTTAAGTGTTATATCTGCGGCTGTGATATGGATTTCTCATTAAATGATGAATACCTTGCAGCCGTGATTGAACATGTTTGGCCACATGCGATGGGTGGCGCTAGTCAAGAAGCGAACTTACGTGTTGCATGCAAAAAATGTTCTGATCATAAACAAAGTTATATGGATGCGAGTGATTTTCATTTTGAGGAAATGTGTCTGGTTGATGAAGAGGATAGTGATGATTTTAATAGAAACCTCAACCGGCAATTTAAGATTGCGATATGGGCGAAAAGTGATTATGCTTGCATTTTGTGCGGTAAGCCAGCATCGCAAGGTAGGTTAGGCTTTGCTCGACGTAATTATAATGATAATTGGCATTTTTTTGAATATGGATGCCTACTGTGATGAGCATTTAGCTCAAATAAAGGCGGCTCAGGATGAGTATTCTAGTTAGTTGGTAGGAGGTACCTTGTGGCTTCGCGCAGTTATTTTGGCTATCTGGTGCGGCAGCGTATCGATGAAAATACACCGAAATTGTTTGTTTTTTGGGCAAGAGCACGTGATATTAGACAGTGGGCTGGTGTTAAGAGAGTAGCTGAATCATCAGAAGGAACGCAACGAGTATTACGCCCAACACGAAGTAGAGCAATCACAAGATTTTTGAAATCAAACACGATAAACACAATCCCGAATAACATCCTTTTAGCTTTTGAGCCGGGAGTCGCAGTTTTTACCTCATATCGTGAAGAACTTGAAGGTTGTCTGCAACATCAAGACTTAAGAAATGGCTGCAATCAACAGATTGACTGGGGATTGCTCTATTTTGAGTTTGATAAGGATGCTTCAGAGTGCCAACGGCCTGCATTAGTAGTCGATGGGCAACACAGATTGTATGGCATTTCTGAATTCAGCGATGAGGATTTGCCATTACTCGCAGTGTGTATTATCGATGCAAGCGTACAAGAGCAGGCGTTTCAATTTATTGTAATTAATAACAAGGCCGTTCGGGTGCCGATTGATAATGTGAAAGCAATTATTGCACACTTAGATGACGAGGAACAATTACAAACTCGTTTGTTACAAGCAGGTGTCAATTATGGCAATATGTCGCCTGTGCTGCGGGAGGTTAATGACCTTGATACTAGTCCATTTCAGCATTTGCTCGATTGGCCCTACAACAAGAAGGGGCCTAAACTTGTACCTATTTCAGCGATTGAGCAAGCTTTTCGGTTTATGAAAAGCGTGTTCGATTTCATGGAAGATGATGAAGACTCAATGTTGGAAGTTTTTCTCGCTGTTTGGCGTGCTGTGAAGGGAAATTATCTAGATCTCTGGGGTAAAGAGAATACTTTCATGACAAAGGTGAATATCAACGCGCTTAATGAATTTATTATGGAACGGTTGAAGTTTGCTTGGGAAATGGGAATGGTGGATATTTTCTCACCAGAAGCGGTTGAACAGCAAGTACAAGGAATACTTAGGCTTATACCATCGATTTTTTGGGAACTATCGTGGTCAATCAAAATTCAGGATAATGCAAATGTACGAAATCTGATCAAAAGTGACTTGGAAAAATTAGTACAAAATGTTAAACTTCGCCGAAAGTGGAATGAAGATTTGAACGTTCCTTTATCTGGCGAGTAAGGCTCGCAATTTCGCCACTCGTTCTGCAACGATCGAAATAGCAACCTCTATCTGATCACTTGTATTCGTCCGCCCCACACCGAACCGGAGCGATCCGTGCGCCCGCTCTTCGCCAAAGCCAAGCGCCATGATCACGTGTGACGGTTCGACCGAGGCGCTGGTGCAGGCCGAGCCGGTGGCAATGGCGAGATCGTGGAGACCGGCGATGAACGCCCGGCTTTCGATCTGTGGGATGTAGACGTTGAGATTATGGGGCAGGCGCTCGGTTGGGTGACCGTTGAGCGCAACCCCCTCGATCCGCTCTTGCAGGCCAGCGAACAAGCGAGTTGTCCACGCGCGATATTGGGGAGCGAGCGTCGCCATCTCACGGCGGGCAATCTCAGCGGCCATCCCGAAACCGACAATCCCCGGTACATTGAGCGTTCCCGAGCGGAGGCCGCGCTCGTGACCGCCGCCATAGATCATCGGTGCAAGCCGCACGCGGGGGTTGCTTCGTCGCACATACAATGCGCCAATCCCCTTCGGGCCATACATCTTGTGGGCCGAGAGGGACAAGAGATCGATCTGTTGCTGGTGCACATCGATGGGGATATAGCCAGCCGCTTGGGTGGCATCGGTGTGAAACAGGACACCGTGCTCACGGGCAATGCGCCCAATATCGGCAAGCGGTGCAAGCGTACCAATCTCGTTGTTGGCCGCCATAATCGAGATGAGGATGGTTTTCGGGGTGATAGCAGCGCGTACTTCATCAAGATCAATGCATCCATACTGATCAACCCGCAGATATGTCACTCGCTTGCCAAGATATTCAAGCCGTTTGGCCGCATCAAGCACGGCTTTATGCTCGGTTACACATGTGATGATGTGATCGCCCTTGTCAGCGTAGCGTTCGGCGACGCCAAAGAGGGCTAAATTGTTGGCTTCGGTGGCGCCGCTGGTAAAGATGATCTCGTCAGGCCGAGCATTGATCAAGGCGGCAACCTGTGCCCGCGCGCGTTCAACCGCCTGACTCGCTTGATAGCCGAAGTCGTGATCTTTACTCGCTGCGTTGCCAAATACGTCGGTGAAATAGGGCAGCATTGCAGCAAGGACGCGCGGTTCAACTGGCGTCGTCGCATGGTGATCCATATAAATCGGTCGCTGCATCACGGCCTCCTATGAGTGAGAGCGAGCGGCAGTGGCGAGCGCACAGAGATCGGGCAACGATTTCACCTGCTGATACAAAAGCAAGACGCCACGATTCATATGTGCGCGGAATTGTTCCTCGAAACCAGCACCTTCAACTGGTAACCCATCACTCAGGCAGCGTTGACGGAGGAAGGCAACGAACAGATCGTCGTAGCGTCCGGTCAAGGTGCCGCGTTCGATTTCGCGCTGACTGTCTTCCGGGTACTGGCTCGGATCGGGGATCGTGGGTTCAGCGAGTGAGAGCATAAACCCCACACGGCACAGCAGATTCGCGCTCAGACCGGTACGCGCTTTGAGCTGACGCAAGCGTTGATCGGCTTCTTCGCAAAATCGGAGTCGGGTGATATTCATCTTGGTGCTGGCACTCCTTCGCCGTGCGTGTCATGTTCGTACGTTGACCAGAAATATCCGGGTTGAATCTGTGTGCTGGCTTCGCCACGTTGATACGCGAGCCGATACGACCGGGCAATCAACGGTTCGAGATCGGCATAGCGTTCGCGATCGATCTCGGTATCAGTTGACAAAATAATCACCTGATGGCTTGCGCGCGGCAGATACCGTTGCACGAGCCGTTGGCGATGCTCGCTATCCAAGCGACCGAGCGGAGTATCGATAATGATCGGCACGGTGCGTCCGGAGACAAGACGCAACGCCCACAAGAGCGCGACTGCGTACAGTTGCTTTTCGCCAGCGGAAAGTTGCTCGCGCGGCACTGCATCGCCTTTCGCGTTATACAACGTGGCAGCAAACGTGTCAGGGTCGATGGTGATGCGATGAATGTACGGGCCTTCATGACTGAGCTGACCGAAACAATCGACAACCGCTGCCTCTAACTCTTTGATCTTGGCTTGTCGGAGCGCCTCTTCATAGCGCATCGCCACACGCTGAGCGCGGATCGCAAGGTGGATCCGGTAGTTGGGATCATCGCCGCGCATGAGCCGCGTGTAGAGTTCTTTCTCTTCCTGATCAAGCGCGGCCCGTTGTTGGCGCAACTGGTGCACAAGCGTTTCTTGCGCGCGATGTTTCGATTCGAGATCAGCCAGTTCTCGTTGCAAATGCAACAACTGCTGCAGCAACGGCTGAAGGTGATCATCGGCTGGAAGTGACAGTAACGTCGCTTCAATCGTGGTGAGTTCAGCGGCCGCTTGCTCATACGCCTGTCCAAGCTCAGCGAGTTGGGCTGGCATTGTCGTCAAGGCTTGGTCGAGCCACTGGATCAAGCGCTGGCGCTGCTCGTTCATCAGCGGATGGACGACCGTGTCGGTGGCTAAGGCTGGATCACCCGCAGGAACAAGCTGATCGCGAATTGCGCGTGCGGTGTCAGACAGGCGTTCAACAATCTGTTGCTGCGCATGGGCATCAAGTGCTATGCCAGCGAACACAGCGCTCATATCATTCAAATGAAAGGTGAGGGTTGAAAGAAACGAGTCAGCTACTTCGGCTACCCGTTGATACTGCTCAACCTGTTCGTCACGCTCAAGCCGATCCTTTAGCGCATGAGCAAGGTGCGGTGCGATGGCGAATGGCAATAAGCCATTGGCATGTTCCGCGATCTGCCGTTCATAGCGACGGAGCAGCTCGCGAAGGTCGTGGGCGCGTTGGTTCAGCCGATCGCGCTGCGCGGCCAGCGTACCGCCTTCACGCGCCAATCGCTGTTCCGCTTCCGTCATGTTGCTGCGGCACTGTTCGATCAGGCTATTGAGCTGGCCCAACTCCGTATCGGCCTGCTGAAACGCCGCTTCAACCGCCTGACGCCGAGAACGGAGATCGGCAAGCTGCGCTTCCAGCCCGGGTTGACCGGTGCGACGTTGACGAGCAAGATAGACCGCGAGATCAGCACGCAGCCGTTGCAACAGATCGAGACCAAGCAACGATTGGATCGCCTCGCCGAGGACGGTATTGTGATTCTCGTCAGCCAACGCCTGAATCTGTTCCCCATCGAAAAAGAACAGATCGGCCAGCGATGGCGGCAAAAGGTCAGCCACAAACTGATCCCACCAGTTTCGGTCTTGCTCGTTCAGAGGAACGCCATCTTTCGTGATCTGAACCGTCTCGCGCACGCGATCTCGGTGGCGTTCCCACATTCGCAAGACGTGAAACTCGTGGCTCGCACTCCCAATCGTTTGGATGAACCCAACCCCGACCCCGGCAAACGTGTGCAAGAACGGCGAGCCCGGTGGGCGATGGATCCGGCTACGCAGGTATGCCTCATAGGTGGTGCGCTTCGTTCGCTGCCCCAACGCAGCAGGGCCGTAGAGCGCCAGTCGCACAGCCTCCAAGATCGTCGTCTTCCCAGCGCCATTGCTGCCACCGATGAGAATAATGGGACGCTCGGTGAGGCCATGGTGCGCCTCTAGCCGCACATCAAGCCGGTGTTCGCCCGCATACTGGCCAAAGTTAATCAAGCGAAACTCAGTGAACTGCACGCTACACTCCCTTTGTTGCAGACACTTTGCCCTCGACGAAGGGGAAGTAGTGCTCAACTGCCGCCAACACCTCTTGCTCGCTGCGCCATTCGCGTCGCAACACCTCGTCGATTCGCTCGACGATCCGTGACCGGCTGGTTGGCAGGTGTTGATCACGCTGCTGCTCAATGAGCGCGATCAACAATTCGACGGGCACATCCTCTTCGGCGCAAATCTGAGCAAGGAGGGCGCGTTCAGCCGGACCGAAGACAGCGCCATCTTCTTGCGGCCACGGCAAGTCGCGTCCAGTCACTGCGCGATAAATCGCCGGAACCGAATCCTCCCAATCGTGCGCCTCAATCCGCCACAGGCGGCGGATCTCGTACAGTTCGGCCGGGCTAATCAATTCGAGATTCAATTCCGGTTTTTCACGGCGCACCTGCTCTTGCACCTGCAACAACCGCGTCAGCAATTCTTTGCGAAATTCAAGCCGGTACGGCCCCCGGATGAGATCCTCGCCTGACTGCACTTTCCGAAAATGAACAAGCCCATCGCGCCGGCGATAGTCACGCACCTCCCTGCGCCGCTCCGGATCTTGGGTAGCGGCCAGAAAGTCGCGAAACTCCAGCAGCGGGATCATCCACTCTTCACCGTTATCAATGAGCGCCTCCATCGAGCGATCGCGTTCGACCACCGTACAGACCCAGCACCCAAACCGGCTATTGCCACACGACGGCGTCGAGAGATCGACTATGAGCGGACACTCACCGGACTGCGCGCTCCGATAGAGCGCGGCTAAATCGCGATTGTTGCCGTGCCATGGCGACGGCACTGTCAGGAGGTACGTCCACACATCATCAGTCGTAAAGTCTTCGAGCGGGGTATAGACATACGCCTTCGGTAGGGTTGAATGGCGCGAGAGGCGCGAACCGGTGATGCGATACTCCCGCATCACCTGTGCCCGTGCTTGGCTCTCGCTCCGGCGCTGACCGAGGATTAAAACAACCTCGCCGTGCTGTGCTACTTTGCTCACGATAAATTCATCGGCCGGGCGAATCTTCATCCGTTCGGTACACCACCGAAACCGGCTATGTGGCGCCGGGTAGCCGCGCCCAATCAGGTTGACCCAGAAGGTATCCGTCACTTTCGGGGTCAGACGGTGAACCGTCATCGGCAATCCTTCCTCGCGCGCGAAGCGGCCAATATTTCCCAAATTATGATTCACGTGATCGACGATCAGCGGCGTCTCAACCAGCGTATCGGTTGCAATCACATAAATCGGTTTCCGTAACTGCGCGCGCGGTACATCGCGGAGCGCATACCAAATCAGTTGGAGCGACGCGGTCGAGTCTTTGCCGCCGCTATACCCAACGACCCACGGCATCGCGTTTGCGAGATATACGTCGCGGATCTCTTGGTAGATATCAGATAAGGTTCGGCGCGAAAACACCGACTCGACGTGGTGATTCATGATGCTGTCTCCAAGTGATTGGCATCGAACGCAGCGGTCGCATCAACCGATGTATGTTCAAGGCGCAGTTCTTCGGGCGAGAGGGGTAATCCCAACACTTGTTTGATGGCGTTCGCAGTACGAATAATCTGGGCGCGGGCCTTGCTGAGCTGACCGCCAACCATTGCCCGCCCTTCCCAGAGCGGATTCGTGCGCCGCCAGTCGATTGATCGCAGCTTTGTCAAATGTTCTCGCCACGTGCGCGGATAGGTGGCGATCAAATCGGCGCCGACAATCCCCAACGCATGGAGGGTGACACTGTGGAAATGAATATAATCCCGGCGTAGCTCAAGACTAGAGGTAGCGCGAATCACCCGCTCATTCCATTCCGGTATCACGGTGCAGAGCGCGGTCCAATAATCAATGGCAATTTGTTCTTCAGCGGGACTGATTTCATCCTCGGCTTCTTTCCGCAGTAAGGCGCCGGTAGCGTAGTAAATCCCGCTGAGGGTGAACAGCTTCAGCGAACGGTTCGCAATGGACGAACGTTCCATTTCGGTCAAGCCCTTGAAGGCCGGCACTTCAGCGGCAGCGCGACGAGCAACGTAGGCAAGGGGTGACCGGAAATCGTACAGGATGCCAATCGAAGAGCTTGCGCGGACAGCATGCGTGTTCAGATCAGCGAAGATTTGTTGACTTCGCTTCAGACCGGCATCGAGGAAGAAGACCACAGCAATCGTCTCATCGCCAAGATCGGGCATCTCGCGCAACGCCTCTTCAATGACGGCCCGCCGGTGTTGACCATCATTGATGATAAAGCGGGCAGAGAGCGGGACAATCAACTGCCCGATGTTACGATGCACTCCATGTTCCTCGAACGGCTTGAACTGGACGGGGCCGTCAATCGAGGCTGTAATTGCCGAGAAGACGTAATCATGCGGATGTTCAACAATGTAGCGCGTAATGGCCGGAATCCGACTTTTATTGAGCACGCGCTGCGCACGCAGCTCTGGCGGCAAGTCTTGGCTGTCAAACTCAAAAATCTTAGGCAGCAGGCGTAGCGGACACATAGCGACGTAGTATTCACGGCCCGCTTGAATCCCTCGAAGCGCGGCGAAGGTGTATTGGAATCCATCCATAGTGAGCGCTTTCTAGATGCTCCTTGGCAGGTCGAGAGCTATGGCGGGAAGTATTATTATGTATAATTGGATAAAAAAACGTCCAAGATGATAGTATTATACGCTTATCTGCTCGCCTAGGCAAAAAGTTCGTGATCGCGATGGATACGTTGGGTGTCGGTGCAAATGATCCGTTGCCGGAAGTGGTGTCCTGTGAGGAGGGTTTACTATGTCAGCAATGATGGCGTAGTACAAAAAATAGCCGCTCAGGGATTATTTATGAGTTTATGAGATATCTCCTCAATGGCTGGCCATCCTGATCCAGTTATCACACGGCTTGATATTAGTTCTCCTCTCTCTACAATCTTGGCAGAATGTTTGTTCTAAACCATGCGCTCCGGTGGCTTGATATTGGCATCTGTGCATCGGAATCATATCATATGGATATTAGGTGTGTTGTGATGAAGCTATTCTATTGGCGAGCGAGATTGGAAGTGGGCTAGAAACACTCCCGAAAGCTTCGTCGAGAATGCAATCACTATTCATTGACGAAGTGCTTAGGATATTACCGTTCAATGAAACCAGTTCTCTAGTGCTGCGTACATGATCCCGATGTTCTGTCTTCACTTGCACTCTTGCCGGAGAACAACATGCGTTTCTACACCACTTCGCACGGCGCTCGCTGCAATTCATGCTCATGGCCGCTAATACTTGTGGTCAACAAGTGTTTTATTTCACCTGTGATTGCGGTTGCAAAGTCTTCTTTGATGCGCTAGGGGCGCCGTGGCCGAAACATCAATGTCGTGGTTATCTTAATTCCTTAATCGAAACCTATGGGCGTGAGGTGATTGAGCGCGGGATGGCAGTGATGATGATGACGCCGGGCCTTGAGCCATCTTATGCGAGACAGGTGCAACAAGACTATGAGCAGGAAGTGCGGCAACCGGCTCCCAAAAAGAATATCATCCGGCGCGATCCTGTACACGGCGTCGTGAGGACGTAGTTGGGATTGTGCGCCAGTTGGTTGATGGTGTCAATGTTTTTAAGCGCCTAGGTACGAGTGATAATCCAATTAGTCGTGCAATGCTTAGATCGCTTGCAAAAGCGCAATGTGTCCAGATAACGATCCATACGGGCGCTTTAGCCAGCACTGATAATCACAGTTACACCTTTCTGATGGACAAGCAGTTGCTGATGCAGCAATCCATCGTGAAGGGCGCGTTGATTCGTTGCCAACTGCGCAGTTTGGTTGTGCCGGGATGGAAGCCGATCTGGATTCGTGATCGCGTGCGTAGTCCGTTTGAGGAGGATTGAAGGCTGGGTGATGAATCTGTGAGCCATAGCGGCTACGCCCCAACAAGGTTGGCAGCAATAAAACTTACAGAGCGGGGGTAATAGAGCATCACCCCCGTTTGACTATGGCCACCACTGTGCCACATCGCGCAGCGCGTGAAATATTTCTCTCTGTACCCTTAAGCCCGTCAGGCAAACTGTAACTTACCACTGTGCCACATCGCGCAGCGCGTGAAATATTTCCCCCCGCTGCTTTTGCGTCTCCGGTTGCCGTGATCAGCGGCAGCAGCGCGCCGGACGGCACACCGCCGCGCGCAGCGCCGCCACACGAGCGG
>NZ_DAOTWH010000094.1:0-14762 GCF_034435895.1 Chloroflexus sp. | reverse complement strand
GTGGCCGTCATCGGCGCCGGCGGCGCGCCGGCCCGTGGCGCGCTCTTCTTCCGCCAACCCGCCGGCAGCACGGCGCTGGCCGATCCCATCCTTGCCAGTGATCGTCCCGTGCGCGCAGACGCAAGCGGCAATGCCAACTTGACCGGCTACGTCAATAACGGCGATGCGGTGGCCGTCTTGCAACCGGTGGGTGAATTGCGCACCTTTGCCAGCAGCTATGCCCCCATCCCGATTGCCACAGACCGGCCTGATCGGATTACCGCCACCCTCACCATTACCCAAACTGGGATTATCCAGTTTATTGATACCATTGCCATCACCGGCACCCATACCTACGTGAGCGATCTCACCATGACGTTAATCAGTCCGGCGGGCACTGCCGTGCGGCTAGTTGATCGAGCATGCGGTGATGCCGATGGGTTTGCGCTGCGCGTCACCGATACCGCACCGGGAGTAAGTTGCCCGCCAACCGGCGGTGCAGTCTTTCGCGCCGTTGATCCGCTTGACCAACTACGCGGCGAACCGATTGCCGGGGTGTGGCAACTGGTGATCGAAGACAATTTTGCCTTTGACGGCGGTTCATTAACGGCGTGGAGCATCAGCGCCTTAGTGAATGAGATCCCGCTCTACTACACTAACTTCGCTCCCGGCGATCCGCCGGTATTTTCCGTCCTGAGCGATAGTGCGCCCAATGCCTTAAGCGTCAGCGCAGCCAATCCGCTTCTACTGTTCGATCTTGACGTGTCACTCGAATGGGATGCGCGCAACGATACCGGTTATCTCGCCCAACTGCGCACCGATCTGCGCCGCGCCTCTGAATTGCTCTACGATTGGACGAACGGGCAAGCGGCGTTAGGCCGGGTGCGCATCTTCCACACCCGCGAACGCTGGAATCTGGCCGATGTGCGCGTCTACGCCAGCAACCGGTTGCGGCCCAATTCCGATCGCGGCGGCGTGGTGCAGCAGACCACCATCACCACCAACGGCAATGGCGATGAGGTGGTCTTCTATCCGGGCCGGGTGCGGATCGGCGCGACGTGGAACCAGTACGGCGCTAGCTGGGGCGCAATCGGTGAGGATTGGCCGCGGGCGCTCGCCCATGAGCTTGGCCACTATCTATTCTTCCTGTCAGACAACTACATCGGGTTTGCGACGGTGGGCGGGCGCAAGGTGCTGGTTGGCGTCGAGGGTTGTCTCGGTGCGATGAACAATCCCTACCGCGAAGAAGAGTCGGAATTTCACCCCTTCAACCTCAATTGGGAACGGTTCTGCGCCAATACCCTCTCGCAACTCGAAACCGGGCAGGCCGATTGGGATACCATTGTTACATTTTACCCGGCGTTGGCCGCCCACCGCCCAGCAACCCTCAATGAGATCACTGGTCCCAATACGTTGCCGGCCAATCTCACCGAAGTGATCGACATGCCGCTGGCTGAACCGGCCCGCACTGTGCGCCAGAGCACCTTCAGCCTGTTGCTGGCCTTTGGCGGCGATGAGATCAGGCTGCAACCAGATCGCAGCGCGCGCGGATTTCTCTTTGCCGATGATGAACGCAATGGCGTCACTGACCGCCTGATCGATCTGGGTGCGCCAGTGCGCGATCAGCTCGAAGCGCGCGGCGCGCGACCCGGCGATCGGCTCTGCCTGTTCGAGCCGGCGGTGCGTCGCTTGGGGTGCGTCGAAACGATTGTCAACGGCCAGACCACCCTCACGGTCGCAGAACGGCCTGATTGGCAGCCCGATATCCGGATCGAGCCGATCGATGGCCAGCGTATTCGGGTTACAGTACGAGCGGATGGGATCAGCGTGCCATTGCGTGCTCGCCTCTTCCCGCTCGACGGCCAGCCTTCGGCGAGCGTCACTTTGCCGTTCAGCGGCAGGGTTGCGCAAGCTGACATCACGGCGCCAGCGCCCTTCGAGCAGGCCCTCCTCCACCTGTGGGTTGATGAGCCAGCGCCGCGCCGCGAAACGGTAACTGATGTGAGCCTGTACTACTACCCGGCAGATACCCCGCGCATCGCCGGCGGTGAATCGCCTGTACTCAGCCAACGCCGGCTATGCAACCCGCGCTTGCAAACCTGTCCCAACGATGCGCCGGCTTCGCTCGACGGGCAAGCACTGGTCTACGATCTCGAAGGGGTGTTTGGGCCGGGAGATGTGCTCTCATTTCAGGCGGCCACCCGCGCACCCGCGCCGCCACCACCGTGGACGGAGCAGGTCGGTTCGGGCTATTGGCTCAGCGGGGCAAGCGCTACCAACCTGAATGGTTTCTCGATCAATCTGAGTTATGACGAAGCCAGTCTGCCTCCCGGCACTGCCGGCGGATTGAGTATCTTTACCTACAACCCGGCTGATCAAGCATGGCGCGAACTAGCTGTTTACCGGCGCGATCGCGAGCGGCGCGAACTGGCTGGCGATTCGGCGGGAGCGGGCTTTTACACGCTGCTCACCACCCTGCGCCCGGCGCTGGGTTGGAACCTGCTCGCCTACCCGTGGGCCGGCGAAACGGCACCGGCTGCCTTCAGCCGGCTCAATGCCGATGCCCGTCACTACCGGATCGTCTACGGCTACGACGAGACAAATAACCGCTGGCAACGCTACGATCCGACCGTGCCCCCCGCCTTTGACCCGCTGGTCAACACGCTCACCAGTCTTGCCTTCGGGCGCGGCTATTGGGTTTTTGTCACCGATGCCGGCTCCGCTGGCGCCGCGTCACTCGCTGGCGCCGCACTGCAATCGGCGCTGCCGCAGCCGCCCACGACCTATTACGGCTATATTGCGCCGCTCGATACCATCACCTTCAGCCCCGGCCAGACCGTCGAGGCGCTGATCAACGGTACCGTGTGCGGCAGCGCGCAGGTGCAACTGATTGGCGGCAGGCCGGCTTACATCATCGATGTGGCCGCCGCTCAGCCGGGCAGCGCAGGCTGCGGCATAGCCGGCAGAAAGGTCACCTTCCGCGTCAACGGTCGCGATGTGCGCGGCTCGGCGATCTGGGGCACTCCCGGTGCGCACCGGCTCGATCTCAACCCCACGATCTGGCTGCCGCTCTTGCAGCGCGCGCCGGTGTGCTTGGTGGCGTGTGAGGCTAGCGCGCCGGAGCGGAAATTCTCAGGGCATAGTGCTCTCTGGCGTGCGGCAGTTTGACTGCCGCACGCTATATTTCTCCTTTACAACGTTGCTTGCTTCTGGTATACTCAACATTGTTGAATATCTATACGCGCTAGTATTAGGGCAACGCATGGCCGAATCGGAACTGCCCAACCTGACCACCGAGCACTCGACGCTCGACGCCATCGAGCAGATGATCCTGCGCATCAGTTGGCTGGCGCAGCGCCAGTTTGTGCAGTTGCTCGACGACGACCGGTTCAATCTCACGTTGACCCAGTTCTACACGCTGCTCCATCTGGCCCAAACTAACGGCGAATGCAAGATGTCGGATCTGGCCGAAGCGACGCAGCAGTCAGCGGCGGCGCTCACCGGTGTGATTGATCGTCTGCTCGATAAGCAACTGGTCGAACGCACCCGTCACGAGCGCGATCGCCGGCAGGTGATGGTGCAGATTACAGCGCGCGGCATTGCTATGATTGCCGCCATCAAGCAAGCCCGCCGCGAGCAGATCCACGCGGCGCTTGGCCATTTGCCTTCGGCGGATGCGGAACGATTGCTGGAATTGTTGGAAGGGGTGCTGGCCGGTATGGTGCGGTCCCTCGAACGGAGTGAGACGGGAAGGCTGGCTTGACGTAACGAACCGCGGCAACGTCTGCGTTCGTTCGAGGAGTGATACTTGATGCGACTACGGCTGCAATTGACGCGCCCGCCTGTGCTGCCGGAAGGCGCGAGTTGGCAACGTCTACTTGGTTATCTCCGCCCGTACCGGGGGTGGATGGTGGTTGCGCTGGTTGCAATGGTCATTGGCGCCGGCTTGGGCTTGGTGATGCCGTTGGTCATCGGCCAGATCGTCAATCTGATCACCGGCGATCAGGCGCTGCCGATTGCGCAGATTGCCTTGCTGCTGGGCTTGGTGGCGATTGGGCAGGCGGTAGCCGGTCTGATCCAGACCTATAGCCTGACGTTTGTGGGTGAGCGGGTAGTGACCGATCTGCGGCTAGCGGCCTATCAGCAGCTTCAGCGGCTGGATCTGGCCTTTTTCGAGCAGCGCCGCACTGGTGAGATTACGTCACGGATTACGAACGACGTGACGTTGATTCAAACGACGGTAACAACCAATCTGGCCACGCTGCTGCAAGGCATGATCCAGTTGGTTGGCGCGGTCGTCTTGATGATCGTGGTTTCGTGGCAGCTCAGCGGGTTAGCGCTGGTGCTGGTGCCCACGCTGGTGGCGATTGCGGTTGTCTTTGGGCGCTGGCTGCGCCGGATCTCAACCACGGTGCAAGATCGGCTGGCCGACGCGACCAGCGTGCTCGAAGAGACGGTGGCCGGGGTGCGGGTGGTGCGTTCGTTCGGGCGCGAGCCGTATGAAATCGAACGGTTTCGTACTGCGATCGAGGCCACCTTTGCTGCAGCGATGAAGCGGGCGCGGGTGCGCGCGCTCTTCCAGCCGGCGATGTCGTTGGCGGTGTGGGCCGTGTTAATCGGCATGCTGGTGATTGGCGGCTATCTGGTGAGCGCGGGATTGTTGACGCCGGGTGATCTGGTGGCGTTTCTCTTCTACGCCGGCATGGTCGCCGGATCGATGGGCTCGTTTGCCGGCCTTTTCGGCCAAGTGCAAGAGGCGCTCGGCGCGGTGACTCGGGTGTTCGAGCTGCTCGACCAGCAGCCGGCGGTGGCCGATGCGCCTGATGCCATCCCGCTGCCGCCAGTGCAGGGCCGGGTCGAGTTTCACGAGGTGTCGTTCTCCTATCAGTGGGCCGAGAATGGTCAAGCCGCGCCGGTCGTGCTCCGTAACTTCTCGTTGGCGATCGAGCCGGGTGAGATGGTGGCGCTGGTCGGGCCGAGCGGCGCTGGCAAGAGCACCATCGTGAGCCTCATCCCGCGCTTTTACGACGTGCAGGCTGGCAGCGTCCTCATTGATGGCTATGACGTGCGCCGGGTGCAGATGCGGTCGCTGCGTGAACAGATCGGGATCGTGCCGCAAGAGACGCTGCTGTTTAGCGGCAGCATCCGCGACAACATTCGCTATGGCCGGCTCGATGCCAGCGATGCCGATGTGGAAGCAGCGGCTCGCATGGCGAACGCGCACGAGTTCATTTGCCAGTTGCCGGAAGGCTACGATACGCCAGTTGGCGAGCGCGGCGTGCGTCTGAGCGGCGGCCAACGGCAGCGGATCGCGATCGCGCGCGCTATTTTGAAGGATCCGCGCATCTTGATCCTTGACGAAGCGACCAGTTCGCTCGACAGCGAAAGCGAGCGGCTCGTGCAAGAGGCGTTGGAACGGTTAATGGCCGGTCGTACCAGCATTGTGATTGCCCACCGGCTGAGCACTGTGCAGCGGGCTGACCGGATTGTCGTCGTGGTGGCGGGTGAAGTGGTCGAAGCGGGCGCCCACCGCCAATTGTTGGCCCGCGGCGGGATGTATGCCCGGCTGTACGAACTGCAATTTCAAGCGCCAATGCTGCCCATTGCCGCCGATTAAACCGCAGGAGCAACGTTCACTCTGAACGTAGGAGATACCGAACCTATGAATGAGCTAATGTCACTGTTTGACGATGTGCCTGAAGAGCAAGCAGAGCAATTTGAAGCGCCTGAGCGCCGCTTGCCGATGGTGGTGCTCGGCGAGATGGTGATTATGCCGCACATGACCATCCCGTTGCAGGTGCCGCAGGGGAAGTCCTACCGCGCTATGGAACGGGCTTGGGATGAAGATCGCGATGTGTTGTTGATTTTTGTGCGTGAGCATCAGCTCGAAGGCTATAAGAGCAACCAACCGCAGAATTTGCCGCCAATCGGCGTGATTGCCCAACTGCAAGAGTTCGCTAAGCTGAATGACGGCACGGCGCGCGTCATCCTAGAGGGCCAGAGCCGGGCGCAGATTATCGAAGCGGTGCAGATTACCCCCTTCTACCGGGTGCGCTGCCGGCCAGTGACCGATCCGGTCGTCACCGGTCTCGAAGTCGAAGCGCTGATGGAGACGGTCAAGCAGCAGGTTGACGAGTTTGTCGAGCATCTCGGCGAGGTGCCGCAAGAGGCGGTGCAATTCGTCCATCGCATTGACCGTCCGGGCCATTTGGCCGACATCGTGACGTGGGGGCCGGCGTTCGACTTCAAAGATCGTCTAGAAATCCTCAACACGCTCGATCCGGTCGAGCGCTTGCGCAAGGCGTATCTGGTCTTGGCGCGCCAACTTGAGCTGCTCAAGCTGCGGGTGAAGATCCAGCAAGATACCAAAGAGGTGCTCGACCAGAGCCAGCGCGAATACTTCCTGCGCGAGCAGTTGCGGGTCATTCGCCGTGAGCTCGGTGAAGACGAAGAAGGCGATGATCCGATCGACGATCTGCGCCGGAAGATTCACGAATTGAATGCGCCGGAGTACGTTAAGAATCAGGCGTTGCACGAGCTCAAGCGGTTGGCCCAGCAGGGTATGAACAACCCTGAGGCGGGGGTGATCCGCACCTACCTCGACTGGATCCTCTCGTTGCCGTGGGCCGACGAAGAGCTGCCTGAAATTAGCATCACCGAGGCGCAGAAGGTGCTCGATGCCGACCATTACGGTCTCGAGAAGGTCAAGGAGCGGATCCTCGAATATCTGGCCGTGCGCAAGCTGGCCGGCGACAAGCTGCGCTCACCGATCCTCTGTTTCGTTGGCCCTCCCGGTGTAGGCAAGACAAGTCTCGGTCGTAGCATTGCCCGCGCGTTAGGCCGCAAGTTTGTCCGCACCAGCCTTGGCGGTGTGCGCGATGAAGCCGAGATTCGCGGCCATCGCCGCACCTATATCGGCGCGCTGCCCGGACGGATTATTCAGGCGATGAAGAACGTCAAGTCGAAGAGTCCGGTCTACATCCTCGACGAGGTAGACAAGATCGGGATCGACTTCCGCGGCGACCCGACCTCGGCCCTGCTCGAGGTGCTCGATCCTGAGCAGAACAATGCGTTCAGCGATCACTACCTTGAGATCCCCTTCGATCTCAGCAAGGTGATCTTCATCGCTACCGCCAACCAGCTCGAACCGATCCCGCTGCCGCTGCGCGATCGCATGGAGATCATCGAGATCAGCGGCTACACCGAGGATGAGAAATTGGAAATTGCGCGCGGCTTCCTCATTCCCAAGCAGCGCGAATTCCACGGTTTGCAAACGGAGCAGATCGAGTTTACCGAGGGTGCGATCTTGAAGCTGATTCGCGAATACACCCGCGAAGCCGGCGTGCGCAGCCTCGAGCGCGAGATCGCTAGCCTCTGCCGCAAGGTGGCGCGGCAGGTGGCCGAGCAGACCGAAGCGAACGGCGAGGCGCCGCCGAAGGTGGTGATCGACGAAGCAGCGGTGGTCAAGTACCTCGGCCCTGAGCGCTTCACCTTCGGGATGGTCGAAGAGCAGGATGAAGTCGGTGTGGCGACCGGTGTGGCCTGGACGAGCGCCGGCGGCGATATTCTCAGCATCGAGGTGTTGCCGTTTAAGGGCAAGGGCCAGTTGCAACTAACCGGCCAGCTCGGCGAGGTGATGAAAGAGAGCGCGCAAGCGGCGGTCAGCTATGTGCGGTCGCGCGCCGCCGATTTTGGCATCGATCCCAATACCTTCGAGGAGACGAATATTCACATTCACATCCCTGAAGGGGCGGTGCCGAAGGATGGCCCTTCGGCGGGTATTACGCTGACGACGGCGTTGGTGAGCGCGCTCACCGGTACGCCAGTGCGGCGCGACGTGGCGATGACCGGCGAGGTGACGCTGCGCGGCAAGGTGTTGCCCATCGGTGGCTTGAAAGAGAAGACGCTAGCCGCGCACCGGGCCGGCATCCGCACCTTCATCTTGCCGAAAGAGAATGCTAAAGACATCAGCGAGCTGCCGGAGAAGGTGCGGCGTGAGCTGAACCTTATCCCGGTCTCGTCAATGGATGAAGTGCTGCGGATCGCGCTCAGCCGGATGCCAACGCCGGCTGGCAATCAGAACGGATCGCACGCGAACAACAACCGCGGCCAGCCCTCACCGGCGCCGGCGGGTGCGTGATAACGGCGGAGGGGCGGCGTTTGCGTCGTCCCTCCGTTATTCCCGATCCTATGTCCCCCATTCTCTGCTACGGTTCGATCTGCGCCGATCTGCGCATCTGGATGCCGCGCTGGCCCACGCCGGGCAGCGGTGTGCATGCCTTGCGCAGCGCTTGGTCAGCGGGCGGCAATGCGCTCAACGAGGCGCGTGCGTTAGCGCGATGGGGCGTGCCGCTGCATCTCTATGGCGACCGGCTGGGGTACGACCCGGCGGGTGAGGTAGTGGCGGCGGAGTTGCATGCGCTCAAACTAGCAGCGCATGTCGAACGTGATATGCGCACCGTTACCCCCATTTGCCACATCCACATCACACCTGATGGCGAACGCACGATCATTGCCCTCCGGGAGGGAACTACCGCCGCGCCGCCGCCGCCGGCAGCAATAGCCGCGGCCCAAATCGTCAGTGTGAGCCGTTACGGTCTGCATACCGCAGAAGTTGCGCAAGCCGCGCGCCAGCTTGATCGGCTTGTTGTCGTTGGCGATGCGTTTGATCCAGCCGAGCCACTCACGCAGGCTGCCGATGTGATTGTCACCTCGGCGGCGTTGCTCGGCTCCAACCTGCCAGAACGGGCCGCGGCGCTACATCGGGTGCGTGGCGCACCGGTCTTTGTAACGGCTGGTTCGCAGCCGGCGCGCGTGTTGGTGGCCGGCCAATGGCACGCGATAACGCCGCCAGCCCAGATCGTCGCCGACACCACCGGCGCTGGCGACATCTTCCGCGCCGGCGTGGTCTATGGTCTCTGGCAAGGTTGGGATTGGCCGGCGATACTGGCATTTGCTGCGCATGCGGCTGCTGAGCAGATTGCAGTGTAAGCAGGTGTATGGCGTAGAGTCTCCCCGATAGCGGAACGAACCAGTTCAGGCATAGCTGGGCAGGAAACCCGGCCCTTCAGGGCCGGGCTAGGGTTACGAAGCCCGCTGCGCGGGCTGATGCCCTCACCCCCCAACCCCCTCTCCCACCTTTCGGCGAGAGAGGGGGAGCGACCGGGTAAGCGGGAGAGGCACTGCTCACGCGGAACAGAGCAGCGCCCCTCTCCCGCGCGAGGGGGAGAGGGGCAGGGGGTGAGGGGACACCATCTCCCACTTTCCGATTATCATTGCGAGGGAGGGCGGCGCCCAACCACGCTGGGAGCCGCCCGACCGCAGCAATCTTCCACTTTCCGATTGTCATTGCGAGGGAGGGGCAGCACTCAGCACGGCTGGGTGCTGCCCGACCGCAGCAATCTCCCGCTGTAGCGGAACCAACCAGCTTAGGCATAGCTCTCGCGCTCGCAGGGGATTGCTTTGCTGCCGAAGGCGGCTCGCAATGACGTGTGGGGAACGGCGGCGCGCCCACCTGTCATTGCGAGGGCGCGCAGCGCCCGAAGCAATCTCTCGGTGAGGCGGATGCGCTGCCTTGCTGGGAACGACACGCTAGCCCTAGTGTGGCGGAACCCAAGGCCAGCAGCGGTTGTTCCCGTGTTCGCGGGGGATTGCTTCGCCTCCCGGCGGGCCGAGCGCTGCTCGGCCTCGACCGCTCGGCTCGCAATGACAAAGGAGGAGGGGCGCTTCCCCAAAAACCCTTTGCATCCGCTGCGTCCTTCGTGCCTTTGCGTTCAGCGTCTCTGCGTCTTGGCGCGCTGTGCGGCTTTGGCATAGCCCTCACCCCCCAACCCCCTCTCCCCCCTGACGGTGGGCGAGGGGGAACCGCTAGCTTGGCGGCACCGACATAGCTCTAGCGAAATGGGGCAGGGGGTGAGGGCTTCCCCTCCCCCAGCGGGGGAGGAGCAAGGGGTGGGGGCAAAACACCCCTTCACCCCCCAACCCCCTCTCCCCCTGACGGTGAGCGAGGGGGAGCCGCTAGCTTGGCGGCACCGACATAGCTCTGGCAAAATGGGGCAGGGGGTGAGGGCTTCCCCTCCCCCAGCGGGGGAGGAGCAAGGGGTGGGGTACTATCCCCTCACTTCGCGCGGTACGGTTGCCGGTATAGCTCGCTGTGAACGCCCCACCGCATAGCTTGCAGATGCCAGCCGGCACTGCCTACCAGCCGGTAGAGCCACGCCGGGACGAAATTCCGGTTCAGCCGGTCTTGAGCGGCAGTGGGGATGGGTTGTCCCTGCGCCAACGCTTCAGCCGCCAGCGCCAGCGCTGCACGGATTGGCATCGCTCTCCCATCCATACCAGCTAACGGATCGCCATGCACCAGCTCACCGCCGCCGAGCGCCAACCCGCCTTGCCAAGCGAAGCCGGCGGTTTGGGCAAACTCGGCGCAGATCGCTAGCGCATTTGCGAGCTGGTGCGCTTCGGGGAAGCCACAATTGCCGATCACGGCAAAGCGCTGGGGACGGGCTGGACGAGGACGAGCAGCGAGCAGTTCGAGGAACCGGATCACCGGCGCGGGAAGTGTATCGATGTAGAGCGGGAAGGCCAGCACAATCAGATTGGTGTTGTCGAGTTGGTCGAACAGCGCTTGCAGCTTGGCCGGCTGGCCGAGCGTGGTGTAGAGAAATGCAGTATTGGTGGCGACGCCGCGCGTGGCGAGTTGTTGCATCAGATACTCACCCAGCGAATGAGACGTGCTGTTGCGCATGCGGGGACTACCTACCAATAGCAAGACATTGCGTGGCGGGCTGTCGAAGGCAACGCTGACTGGCAGCGCTGGCAAGTCCGGCGCACTCATCGTCTCGATGCGGGCGATGGTTGCGAGGGCAGCGGCCATCTGCGCGGTGAGTTCGGCTTCTGCCGGATCGCCGGTGACAATCGCGCAGTGGGTTGCGGGTGCGTAAAAGTTGAGACTATTGCGCCAGACAAGATGGCGAAAGATCGCTTCGCGGCGCGAGTTTGTCTCGGCTTGCCAGCCAATCGCCAGTAAGCTGGGGTAACGCTCATAGCGCCGCTCGTGGTGGGTTTCATGGTTGAGGGTGACGAAAAAGGGGGCGATATTCTGAATCTGATGATCTACCGCTTGCTTGAGCAGCGAACTATACCCGCCGAAGGTAATCGGTGTTAAATACACCACCAGATCAGCCGCCATCATAGCTGCCGCAATCGCGCGATTGTCATCGGCCACGATACACTGGCCGGGGTTGCGCACCCAACAGAAGAAATCGCCAGCGCAGTTGCCAATCTTATGCTCGCGGAGGGTAATGATGCGGGTATCATGGTGGTGGGCCGCAAGCTGATCAAGGATCGCCTGCCTCACCCGTTCCCCGCGGTGGTCACCGGCAGCGGAACCGTCTAAGATTACCGTATTCATCACGATTCTCCTCCCCAATCACTTGAGGGGCGGACAGAACATTCGACAGCGCACAACGATTGATCACTGTGTGATGCCTCAACGCTTAGCTCGACGCTCCCCTCTTCCGCGTCAGTGGGCAAGGGGCTGGGGGTGAGGGGACACGGGTGCATCTTCAAGCCTTTAACCACATCTGCGCTCATGGGTTCTGTCTGCCCTTAAACCCCAATCTCCTATTGTATCGCCCTCCGCTGAAGCGGCCACAAATTGGTGCTGAATGCGATCAAGTTCGTACCGGTACAATGCCACGCCATCGGCGCCAAACGGCGGGATCTGATGGCCGATTTCAAGCGAGACGAAGCCGTGAACGCGGGCCCAAATCACAATCGCAAGCGCGAAACTCTGCGGATCGCAGTGGCCGCCGTAACGCTGCCACTGCGCGAACATCGGTTGATAAGCCGGATGAATCGCAGGGAGCCGCGGCGCGCGTAACCGGCCCGCCAGCCGCAATGCCTCGATCACGCTCACCAGCGCGCTCAACGCGCGCGCCGCCGCCGGCAGCACCTGCTCGACCGGCGCGACATAACCGGGAATCGGCGTGCCAAAGATGAGTTGGTACCGTTCCGGGTAAGTGATCGCCCACTGCCGGTAGGCGATGCCAGTGGCATGCAATCGGCCAACGAGGTCATCAGCCGGAACTGCGTCGCGCGCGGCTAATTGGGCATCGCCAAACGAGGTGTACGCATCGATGATCAGTGCCGTCACCAGCGCATCGCGGTCAGGATAGTAGTTATAGATCGCTGGGGCGGTAATACCGATGGCGCGGGCAATTGCGCGCAGACTCAGCGCCGGAGCGCCGTATTCGGCGATTTGCTGCCACGCAGTTTGTTTAATAACTGCCGGCAGATTAGGCATCTGTTGGGTTTTGGGTGGGCGCGGCATTGCAGTACTCGTAAAAATAAACGTTGTTTACTTACGGTGTAAGTGTACCATTGCGTCCAACGAAAGCAAAGGGAAGATTTGATAACCAACGTCGTGCGCAGAGCGAGGCTGCAGCAGAGTAGTCTCGACGCTTCGTGTTATAATCTCTCCACTATGCGTGCGTGAGCGTCGCACACATATCGCCAACTCAGAACCCTCTGCCGGCGACACCGGTTGCTGCATGAGTTACGAACTCTCTGAACAGTCCGATCACATCATTCTCCGCACCAACAACTACACGCTTGGCTGGTCAACCGACAGCGGCGCATTGATCCATCTCCAACGCCATGACAGTTTGAATGTTCTGGGGCATGGCCCGGCGATCGCCGGAGTTGATGTCGCGTTGGACGGGCCGGTGAATTGGATCACCAGCCGCACTTTTGCCCGCTATCTGTGGCATCGGCTGAGCGCCAACGATGATCAGCTTGTGATGACGATCATCGTTGGGCTCGGCCCGCTCAAAATCTTTGACCATTACCAGATCGGATGCGATGCTATCAAGCGTTGGATCGAGATCGAGAATGTCAGTAGCGATGATTTGCGGCTTTACGGTGTGCGGTTGGTAGTACCGCATGCCCGGGTAGGCGAATCGAACCATTGCCTCTTCGAGGCGCCGGGCAACAGTGTGCGGCCCCGCGCGCCGCTGGCGATTGCGGCGACGCAAGATCGCACTATTCTCCCGCGCCGCTTTTTTGCGCCGGGTTTGCGGGGCGGCAGCGCCTTCGAGCCAGCGCCAACGCAGGGAGCGGGGGTGATGGCGTTGTGGAACGACGAACTATCGCTGACCCTGCTGTGCTGGTATGCCGGTGATGATGAAGCGGCGCTGCCCTACGTGCAAGGCGGTCACGAAGCGGTGTCGTTAGCCTATGAGGTTGCGGTCGCGAGCTGGCTGCGTTCTGATCAGCGGTTAACGGTCGGGCCGCAACACATCGCGTTGATCGCCCAACCGTGGCCAGCGGCGTTAGCCGTTTACCGTGCGCTGACCCCATTGCCACAGCAGCCGGCAGCATGGCTGCGCGATGCTGTGCTGTATATCGCCGATCTGCGCCAATACAGCGGCGCAGATGGCTTATGTGCGCACCTGCCGGAATTGGTAGCGCTAGGGGTTGATACGCTCTGCCTGTTGCCGTGGCATGCAGTTGGCGAGCGACCGCACTTGATCAGTGATCTCGAACGGATCGATCCGGCCTGTGGTGATGAGCAGGCCATTCGCCGCCTGATCGAAACTGCCCATCAGTATGGGATGCGGGTGTTGCTCGATGTGGCGATGCAAGGCTGCGCCCCCGACTCGCGCTACCTCAACGAACACCCCGAATGGTTTGTGCGCGACGACGCTGGCGCGTTCGCAATCGGCATTCCACCTGATGCTCCGGCAGCGGCGCGCCATCCCGGCGTAGCGTTGCCGGCTGGCGGCTCCCATTTCGACTGGACGCGCAGCGATTGGCGGTTGTACTGGCAGCAATGGGTGATTGCGCAGGTCGATCACTTTGCGCTTGACGGGTTGCGGTTGGTGGCGCCATACCCGGCTGCCCCGGCGTGGATCCGCCGGCCACCGTTGCGGGCCAGTGCCGGCGCCGCATTGATGACCCAAGCCGTGAGCGAAATCACTGCCGCGCGCCCACATCTGACCGTTCTCTGCACCCTGTCCGGGCCGCGCTCGGCCCAATGTGCCAGCGGCTGGTTCGATTATCCCAGCCATCACATGCTGATTCACCTCGCCATGCGCCGGATCACTCCGGTTGAATGGTGTGCCTATCAAGCTGATTACGCTGAACTCTACCCTCCCGCCTACCGCATCGGCTTTCTCGAAATGCACGATACCGCCGACTGTAACCCGCTGGCCGACGGCTTACGCGGCTCGCGGCTGGCGCAGGCGTTATGGGCCGTGATGCTGTTCAGCGGCTTGACGCCGGCAATTTGGAATGGGCAAGAGATTGCCGATCATCATCTCTTGCCGCGCCTGCTCAACCTCTGGCGGCGCGAACCGGCGCTGCGCCATGGCGTGATCGATTGGCAACCGTTCAGCGCACTCCCCGGCGATGTACTCGCCATCCGCCGCACCCTCGGCGAGCGCAGTCTGGTTGGCGTGGTCAATCTCGGTGCGCTGCCGAGCCGCTTCATTGCCACCCAACGTCTCGGCGAGGATATCCTCGGTCTCTTCCCGCTCGTTCGCGAGCGGCGCGGGTTGGGGGAAGAAGTGCGGTTAGTGGCGTTTGGGGTGTATTGTTTTGCGGGGTGAGGGCAATCACAAAGGCGGTCAACGCTAAGACGCTAAGGGTGCAAAGGCGCAGAGGATGCAAACGCAAAGGCGCAAAGGATGCGAAGGGCGCAGAGGGTTTTGTGGAGAATAGCCACTCCCCGTTTGTCATTGCGAGCCGAGCGGTCGGGGCCGAGCGTTGCGCGGCTCGAC
>NZ_DAOTWH010000093.1:0-34427 GCF_034435895.1 Chloroflexus sp. | reverse complement strand
TCCCCTCCCCCGCTGGGGGAGGGGCAGGGGGTGGGGGCATCCAAAATCCCTTTGCGCCCTCTGCGTCCTTTGCGTTTATCCCCTCTGCGCCTTTGCTTGCTTGGCGTCTTTGCGTTACTGAAGTTGGTTGTTGGGGGCGAATGCGGTACAATGCTGAGTGCAACAACCCTTGCGAGTGCGGTCTGCAAACCAATGACGCCGCAACGCTGCGCGAGCGCCGGAGACCGTTGCGCCTGCGCGTCGTTGTCTGAAGCACGAGGTGACGAGATGGACATTCAAGCCTTTTACACCGGGTTTGACCAGCGCGTGCGCGAAATTGTCGGATTTGGCTACGAGCATTCGCCAGCGTTTCGCCAACGGATGGAGGCGGCCGGACTAACGCCGGCTGATATTCAGACCACCGCCGAGCTGAGCCGGTTGCCGATATTGCGCAAAGAGCAGTTGGTTGAGCTGCAACGGCAAGGGCCGCAGTTGGGCGGGATGTTGACCGTACCGCTCTCACGGCTGCGCCGCATCTTCCAATCACCCGGCCCGATCTACGATCCCGAATCTGATGAACCCGATCCGTGGCGGTGGGGGCCGGCCTTCCGCGCTGCTGGCTTTGGCCCTGACGATGTGGTGCTTAACTGCTTTGGCTACCATCTGACCCCGGCCGGGGTGATGTTTGAGGAAGGGGCGCGCGCGGTTGGTTGCGCGGTGATTCCGGCTGGGATCGGTAATCAAGCCCAACAGATCGAGGCTATGGCCCATCTCGGCGTCACCGCTTACGCTGGCTTGCCCAGTTACCTCAAGGCGCTGCTCGAAAAGGCGATTGAACAGGGCCACGATCCGCGCTCGTGGCCGCTCAACAAAGCCTTTGTCGCTGCCGAGCCGCTGCCGCCCTCGTTGCGCAAGCTGTTTGAAGAGCAGTACGGGATTCTGGTCTACGATGGCTATGGCACCGCCGAGACCGGCAACCTTGGGTACAACGGCCCCGAACGGCACGGCTGGCATTTGCCGGAAGATGCGCTGGTGCAGATTTGCGACCTCAACACCGGCGAGCCGGCGCCTCCCGGCCAAACCGGTGAGGTGGTTGTGACCCTTTTCCGCCGCGACTACATCCTCATTCGCTTTGCCGTCGGCGATCTGTCAGCGCTAATGGTGTCTGATGAGCCAACAGTGATTCAGACGCCGCGCTTGGTGGGTTGGCTGGGCCGCAGCGGCGAAAGCGTCAAAGTGCGCGGGTTGTTCGTCCATCCGCGCCATATCGCCGAAGCGATCCGGCGGCTAGAGGGGGTGCAGGCATATCAAGCGGTCGTCGTGCGCGAAAATCACCGCGACGAGCTGATCTGCCGGCTTGTGCCCGCCAGCGATGCCGATCACGCCAACTTGCGCGACGCCGCAGCGCAGGCTTTGCACGAAGCGGTCAAGCTCCATTGCAAAATCGAAGTGGTCGCCGAATTGCCGCCTGACGCTAAGCCGTTCGTTGACCAGCGCACGTGGGCGTGAGCGCATTGTGCCTAGTTCGTTTGTTCTAGCAAACCGTGGTATACTAAAACATAGAATTGGTAGCGTCGCCAACGGGGCGGCGCTTTCTCTTCGTTCGTACCTCAGCGGAGACGGCGGTGGCCAAGACGACAATCGTAATCAAGGGCGCACGCGAACATAACCTCAAAGGGATCGATGTCGAGATTCCGCGCGACCGGCTGGTCGTGCTGACCGGCGTGAGCGGATCGGGCAAGAGTTCGCTGGCCTTCGATACGCTCTACGCCGAAGGTCAACGACGCTACGTCGAGAGCTTGTCGGCGTATGCGCGCCAATTTCTCGGCCAGATGGAGAAGCCGCAGGTTGATCTGATTGAAGGATTGTCGCCGGCAATCGCCATCGAACAGAAGAGCGCGAGCAAAAACCCGCGCTCGACGGTCGGCACCGTCACCGAGATTTACGATTATCTGCGCCTGCTGTTTGCCCGCGTCGGCCACCAATACTGCCACCGCTGCGGCCAGCCTGTCGCCGCCCAATCGGCCCAGCAAATGGTTGATCGGGTCTTGGCCTTGCCAGCGGGCACCCGCTTTGTGGTGCTGGCGCCGGTCGTTTCCCAACGCAAGGGCGAATACAAAGACATCTTCGCCGAAGCCAAAGCCGAAGGCTTTGCGCGGGTGCGGGTCGATGGCGAGATCCGCTCGCTCGACGAAGAGATTAAGCTCAACAAGAAGGTCAAACACTCGATTGAAGTGGTGATTGACCGGTTGGCGATGCCGCAAGCCGCTGGCAATGGCGACCTCGACAGCTTTACCACGCGCTTGACCGACAGTATCGAGACGGCGTTGCGGGTGGGGGAAGGAAAGGTGATCATTAGTCTCGCCGATGAGCCGGCTGATCCGGCCCAACCCCGCGAGTGGCTGATGAGCGAGAGCAATACCTGCCCATCGTGCGGCATCTCATTCCCCGAACTCACCCCGCAGATGTTCTCATTCAACTCGCCGCAAGGCGCCTGCCCGACCTGCACCGGCCTCGGCGCGCGGCTTGAGGTTGACCCGGCGCTGCTGGTGCCCAACGGCGCGCTCTCGATCCACGAGGGGGCAGTGACGTACTGGGGCGAGATGCGCAAGAAGCAGGATACGTGGGCTTACAAGGCGCTGCTCGCCATTGCCGCACACTATCAGATTGATCTCGACAAGCCGTGGGATGACCTGACCGAACGCCAGCGCAATGCGATTATCTACGGCAGCGGTAATGAGCGCATCCGGTTTGCGTGGGAAAACGAGAGCGGCTCACGTGGCGAGTATTACCGCACGTGGGAAGGGTTGGCCAGCGAAATCCGGCGGCGCTATATGCAGAGCGGCTCGGACGCCATGCGCGAGTACTACACCCAGTATATGAGCGAGCAACCCTGCCCCGATTGTGAGGGGGCGCGCTTGCGGCCCGAAAGTTTGGCGGTGCGAGTAGCCGGGCGCTCAATCCGCGATGTCACTCGTATGAATGTAGCGCAGGCGCTCGATTGGGCGCGCGAGCTGCCCAACCACCTCAACGAGACCGAGCAGGCGATTGTGGGTGATGTGCTGAAAGAGATCCGCGAACGGCTCGGTTTCTTGCACAATGTCGGCCTGCACTACCTCACCCTCGACCGCGCCGCGCCGACCCTGTCTGGCGGCGAAGCGCAGCGCATCCGCCTTGCTTCGCAGATCGGGTCGGGACTGGTCGGTGTGATGTACATCCTCGACGAGCCGAGCATCGGCCTGCACCAGCGCGACAACCGCAAATTGCTCGATTCGCTGTTGCGGCTGCGCGATCTCGGCAACACGCTGATCGTTGTCGAGCACGACCTCGAAACAATGCAGGCCGCCGACTGGATCATCGACTTCGGCCCCGGCGCCGGCGTCAAAGGCGGTCAGGTGGTAACTGCCGGCACGCCTGAACAGGTGGCCCAACATCCGACCTCGCTCACCGGCCAGTACCTATCGGGCCGGTTGACCATCCCGATCCCGGCCACCCGCCGCCAACCCAAACAAGGCTGGCTGACGCTGGAAGGGGCGACGCTCAACAATTTGCGTGATGTCACTGTCAACTTCCCGCTTGGCTGTTTCATCGCCGTCACCGGTGTGTCTGGGTCGGGCAAATCCTCGCTGATCACCGAAACGCTCTACCCAGCGCTGGCCAACCGGCTCAACCGGGCCCAGCTCAAGCCCGGCCCCTTCCGCGCATTGCACGGCCTCGACCGGCTCGATAAGGTGATCAACATTGACCAGCAACCGATCGGGCGCACGCCGCGCTCGAATCCAGCTACTTACGTCAAGCTCTTCGATCTGCTGCGCGAGCTATTCGCCGAAACGCCGGAAGCCAAATTGCGCGGCTATGGCCCCGGCCGGTTTAGCTTCAACATTCGCGGCGGGCGCTGCGAAGCCTGCGAGGGTAACGGCGAAATCAAGATTGACATGCAGTTTCTGGCCGATGTCTGGGTGCGCTGCGCCGAATGCAAGGGCAAACGCTACAACCGCGAGACATTGCAGGTCAAGTACAAGGGCAAGACGATTGCCGACGTGTTAGAGATGGACGTGCAGACGGCGCTGGAGTTTTTTACCAATGTGCCACGGGTGCGGCGCATCTTGCAGACCTTGCACGATGTCGGTCTCGACTACATCAAGCTGGGCCAACCGGCCACCACCCTCTCTGGCGGCGAGGCGCAGCGGGTGAAGCTGGCCAAGGAATTGGCTCGCGTCGCTACCGGACGCACTATCTACATCCTTGACGAACCAACGACCGGCCTGCATTTCGCCGACATTCAGCATTTGTTGCAGGTCTTGCACCGACTGGTTGAGGCCGGCAACACGGTAGTGGTGATCGAGCACAACCTCGACGTGATCAAGACGGCTGATTACGTGATCGATATGGGGCCAGAAGGCGGCGACGGCGGCGGTGAGGTGGTGGCGCTGGGCACGCCGGAAGAGGTTGCCCACCATCCTACCTCGCACACCGGCAGGTTTTTGCGCGAAATCCTCGAACCGGTAGCGGCAGCCGGCGGGTCGGCAACACGAGTGTACGCCGATTAGGAATTGACGAAGACGGCCCGCTGAGCCGTCTTCGTCACATTTACATTGCCAACCCCTTCACGCCGGTCAGATCGCAATCGCGCAGATCAGCTTCCGTCACATCGGCATCGGTCAAGTCGGCCTCGGCCAAACTCGCCTCACGCAGATTCGCGCCGCGCAGGCTAGCGCCGCGCAAATTGGCCCCGCTCAGATTCGCGCGCGACAGGTTAGCGCGGGTCAAGATCGCATTGCGCAGGTTGGCCCCACTCAGATAAATCCCGCTGAGGTTAGCTTCGCTAAAATCGGCGTTACCCAGACTCGCCTCGCCCAAATTGGCTTCGCTGAGATTGGCGCCAATAAAATTGGCTTCATCAAGCGTGGCTTCGCGCAGATTGGCATGCATCAAATTGGCGCCGGCCAAATTGGCGCCATTGAGATTCGCGCCATTGAGACTGACCCGGATCAAGATCGCCCCGCTCAAATTAGCCCCGCTCAGATTCACCAATTGCGCTTCGCGGAGTTGCGCTTCACTAAGGTTGGCCCCGATCATCACCGTATCGCGCAAATCGGCCCCGCTCAGATTACAAAGGCTTAAGTTCGCACCGTACAAATTCGCGTTGCTGAAGTCGGCGGCGCTGAGGTTCGCGCCGCGCAGATTCGCGCTGACCAACGTGGCAAATTCAAGGTTCGCCCAGCTCAAATCAGCCTTGCGCAGATCAGCATCGCTCAGATCGGCCCGCACAAGTTGGGACCAACTCAATTTCGCTTCACGTAGATTAGCCCAACTCAGGTTCGCGCCGCCCAATTCACAAACGCTTAGATCGGCCCGAAACAGATTAGCGTCGGTGAGGCGAGCCCGGCTCAATTGAGCCTCGCTCAAATTGGCGTGACTGAGGTTCGCCGCGCTCAGGTTAGCGCCATTCAGATTCGCGCCGACTAACCAGAGCGGGCCGGGCCGGTTGAGTAAATCGTAGATCTGATCGGGGGTTAGGTCGGCCATACGGCCCTCCTTTATCCATCAACTGACAGGCAACAATGGCGTCTTAGACACGAGCCAAATGGACGCCGGCGCACCCATTGAACGGCAAGCGACTTGCTCGACGGCAAATTCACGGCCAGTCTGCCAATGCAACGCCTCTTGCAGCACGCCACATTGGATATAGCCGATTGGTTCATCAGCCTGCTTACCGGCTGACATCGAACACGTATAATCAATATAGGCCCAAGCCTCGCCACGATCCTCGATCGCCAGCCGGCGATCTTGGTTAACCGTTTGGCTGAGCCGGCGCAACCCGGCTTGCATCGCTGCCAACCCTAACTTCACTTGGGTGGCGAACGGCAACACCTTTGAGGCGATCAAGGCAGTAGTACCGAACAACGCGCTCTGCTGCTCAATCGCCAGCCGCGCCGTCCGGCGACCGATCCGCAGGGCCATGCTCCGCGCCGAGCGGCCAAAAAAGTTGAGCAACCCGGCATTGAGCGAAGCGTAATGATAGAATGTCAAGCCACTAGTCGCTTTCAGTTGTTCAGGCGGATAATTGCCGATCAGTTGGCTCAACCCAGCCTGTCGCAGCACAACCGCCAACCCGTTTCGCCCGATGACCTCCTCGGCCGCCAGCAACGCCCACCGCATATACGCATCAACCAACAGCATCTCGGCGACCGGGTCTTGGTCGGGGCGATCTCGGATCCCCATGCCATCCTCCTCTGCGCACCCATAGTCAGCCATAGTCAGTGGATGAGCCTAGGATACCATAATAAACGCAAAACAGACACAAATTGTAAGGGCGAGGCATGCCTCGCCCTCCGTATGCCTCGCCCCTCGTCTTACTTCATCGATCAGAGCAACGCATGGGTCGCGTCGCCCCACCATCCTCTCGCTACTGGCCCTTAATCTCAGTCCACAGATCATCGAAAGCGGTCGTGCCTTCGTTACGCACCGCCCACTCAAGCCGCTTATACATCTCTTCGTCGGGGGCGAAGCCTTGGGCGTACAGCTCGCGGATCTCAGACGACAGCAGCTCTAAGGCATCTTTGTTCGGCGTCAGATAGCCAATATACTCGACATTCTGCGCCGCCACCTTTGGTCGCATCAGAAAATTCATAAAAACGTGGGCAGTATATGCGTGCGGCGAGTCTTTCAGGATAACCATATTATCCATCCAGATCATCCCACCCTCTTTTGGGATCACGAACGCGATGTTGGGATTGCCGCTAAATTCATCGCCCAACCCGTTGCGAGCCTGCATCGCCGAACCGCTCCAAGCATGGGCCAGCACATACTCTTCGCTGGCCAGCTTGCGATTCACGTCCGAGCTATTGTAAGCAGCCAGATACGGCTTCTGCGCCAGCAGAATCTCCTTCGCCCGCGCCAACGCCGCCGGATCGGTTGAATTGAGCGACTGGCCAATATAGCGCAGCGCAGCCCCCGGCGTCTCACGCGCGTCGTCGAGCATGCTAAACTTGCCCGCGAATGGCGCCACTTGGCTCGGTTCGAGAATTGCTGCCCAGCTATCGATACCATTAGGGAAGAATTTGGTGTTATAGGCAATGCCGGTAATTCCATACATATAGGGGATCGAATAGACATTGCCCTTATCGAAATACTGATCGAGCAAGTTAGAATCGAGATGGACAAGGTTGGGCAACAAGGTCTTATCAATCGGCGCCGCCAGCCCTTCGGCGATCATGATTTGCACGGCGTAATCCGACGGCGCTACAATATCATAACCCGAATTGCCGGCCCGTACCTTGGCCAGCATATCTTCGTTGCTGTCGTAGGTATCTACAATCACTTTGACCCCGAATTCTGCCTCGAACTGCTCGAGCACAGCAGGATCGATATAATCTGACCAGTTGTAGAAATAGAGTTCCTTCGCCAACTTGCTCCGATCCACTCCACCGCTTGGCGCCGTTGAGTCACCGCCGCTAGCGCCATACTCATTCCCCGGACTCGTCGCCGGGCCGCCGCCACAGGCCGCCAAGGCCAGCGCCAGCAGCAACGCCACCACAAGCACCCGAAGCATCTGCATTTCAGTTCTCCCTTCCTGTTGTTATGCTCTCACCGCCGGCGCTGTATCAATTGCGACAGCACGACCAGCGCCATCGACAGGATCAGCATCAGCGTTGAGATCGCGTTAATTTCCGGCGTGACAGCGCGCCGCACCCGGTTATACACCTCCACCGGCAAGAGCGAAGTGCCTGGCCCGGAGAGAAAGAGCGAAATGATGAAATCATCGAGCGAGAGGGTAAAGGCTAGCAATGCGCCGCCGATAATGCCGGGCAAGATGAGCGGAAACGTGATGCGCCAGAAGATATTCCAGCTATCAGCGCCTAAATCAGCAGCGGCTTCCTCAAGCCGCCGGTCGAAATTCTTCAGACTCGTGCGCACCACCACAACCACAAACGAGATGCTGAAGGCAATATGACCGATAGTGACGGTCATCAAGTTACGGCGCAGAGTTTCGCCAGTGACCATTTTGATTACATCGAAGACGATCGCCGAAAAGGCAAGCAGCGCTACCGCCATCACGATTTCGGGCACTACGATCGGCAAATAGATCAAACCCTCCATCGCATTGCGCCCGCGAAAACGGTACCGCTCCATCGCCATCGCTAGCAGGGTGCCGATAATGGTCGAGACGATCGTCGAGACGGTCGCTACCACCAGCGTATTCCACGCCGCCCCCATCATGCGCGGGTTGTTGAACAAGCGGACGTACCAATCAAACGTGAAACCGGTCCACCGCACCCCGAACTCGTCGCGGGTAAACGAGAAGAGCACGAGAATGACAATCGGCGCATACAGAAACAAGTAGACAAGGATCGAAAACCCGGTGAGCGCCAGACCGCTCCACGTTAGCCGGCCCTCGCTAAAAGCGCCGCGAATGCGCGCCGAGGCGGTGGTAGCAGGCGCCGTTTCGATCATCACTCTTCCTCCGAGGTGACGCGAAAGTACATCATAATCAGTACGAGCAGCACCAACATCATCAACACCGCCATCGCCGAACCAAGCGGCCAGTTGATCGGGTTGGCGCGCAAGAAGAGGCGCTGGATCAGATTGCCGAGGTAGTCAACCTTCGCCCCGCCCAACAGTTCCGACACCACAAATTGGCCGAGGGTGGGAATGAAGACCAACACCGAACCGGCCACAATGCCGGGCATAGTCATCGGCAACATAATGCGCAAAAACGCTTGCACCTTATTCGCCCCCAGATCGGCGGCGGCTTCCATGAGCGTGAAATCAAACCGGTCGATGGCGGCGTAGAGCGGCAAGACCATAAACGGCAACTCACCGTAGATGAGACCGATCAAAGTTGCGCCTTCAGTGTTGAGCAGGGTCAGCCGACCTACGCCGATAACTTCAAGGAATCCGTTAATGATGCCGTTGTTGGCGAGAATAATCTGCCACGCATAAATCCGCACCAAGAAATTGGTCCAAAATGGAATGAGGATCAGCATCAGCAACGGCATGCGCCATTGCTGCGGACTGCGGGCAATAAAGACTGCCAGCGGATAGCCGATCAGCAGACAGATCACCGTCGTCAACACACTCGTCCAGATCGAGCGCCAATATGCGTTGACGTACAGGCTCTGGGTAAAGATGGTGATGTAGTTATTCAGTGTCGGCTCGTAGACCACCCGGCCCAGCGCGTCGTTGGTCATGAAGCTGTAGACAAAGATGATGACCAACGGCAGAGCAAAAAAGAGCAGCAGCCAGAGCAAGCCGGGAGAGAGCAATAGCGCCAGCCGGATGCGGTCGCGACGCTGTTGCTGCTGCTGGATCGTCGCCATCACCCCCTCCTTACTCACTCAGCACGAGTGCATTATCGGGCGGGCAGACAATTACCGCCGCTTCACCCGGTTGCCAATATTCGTCACGGTCGAGCGTCGAGCGGGTATTTTGCTCCCAAATATCGATCGTGCGCCGGTCGTTGATCCGCACGGTAATGCGGGTATCGCTGCCGATATAGTTCACCGTCATCACGGTGCCGGCTAAGCCATTGGGGGGCAATTCGCCATTGGGGGCCAGCAGCCGCACTTTTTCTGGGCGGATCGAATAAGTGACCGGGGCGCCATCGCTAAGCGGGCGCGTCGCCAAGCCGCGGAAGCGCAACCCTTCCGGCGTTTCCAGCACGGTGTAGTTGCCATCGCGCCCGATCACAACGCCATCGATGAAGTTGGTCTCGCCGATAAAATCGGCCACAAAGCGGCAATTGGGCCGTTCGTAGATCTCGGTCGGCGTGCCGACTTGCAGCAGCTTCCCCTTATTCATGACCGCAATTCGATCAGACATCGTAAGCGCCTCTTCCTGATCATGGGTCACGAAGACAAAGGTAATGCCGACGCGGGCCTGCAAACTCTTCAGTTCGAGCTGCATCTCTTTGCGCAGCTTTTGGTCAAGCGCGCCGAGCGGCTCATCCAGCAACAGCACTTCGGGGTGGTTGATCAGCGCACGGGCCAGCGCCACCCGCTGCTGCTGGCCGCCAGAGAGCTGGCGCGGACGCCGCTCTTCCAACCCGCTCAAGCGCACCAATTCAAGCGCCTCTTTCACTTGGCGGTCAATCTCGGCTTTCGGCGTCTTACGCATCTCAAGGCCGAAGGCCACGTTTTGGGCCACTGTCATGTGGGGAAAGAGGGCATACGATTGAAAAACCGTATTCACCGGGCGCAGGTGGGGCGGGGTCAGCCCCATCTCACGGCCATGGATGAGAATGCTGCCCGCGGTGGGCAGCTCGAAACCGGCGATCATGCGCAGCGTTGAGGTTTTGCCGCAACCGCTTGGCCCCAACATCGAAAAAAACTCGCCATCACGGATCTGGAGATTAACGTGATCGACCGCAACCACGTCGCCAAACCGCTTGACGACATCGCGGAGTTCAATCGCGATCGAGTCGCTCACCTGAACACTCCTCCCAACTGGTTGGCTCACCAGTGATGAGTAGCGACCAACGAGAAGCGGGTTACACCAGCCATCTCGCGTCGCAACGCTTCACCCAAACAAGGTCAAGAGAAGTCATTGGCATCGTGGCCTGCAGGCATCACACTGTGCGTTAGTTTAGCAGTAGTATACCATAATCTATTGGCAGAATCTCGTGGCGCAATGCCCAGAAAACCAATAATGCAGCGTTACGCATAAAAGTAGAGCCCCACGGCTGTGCGGCTCCAACCACATCAATCACCGCAACCTACAAAGGTTGCCCCACGGCTGTGCGGCTCCATCACCCTGCATCAAACCGATTCAAGATACCCAACCCATTGATCAAAATGGGGGCAGCGTTCCCGCATCGTTGCCAAGCCAATGGCCTTCGCGATCAGGATGCCGTCAATTGGCTTGCGGTAGTCAGATTTGATGTGGGTGATGCGGGCAGCCGGATGGGTGTCACGGCCGTCGTTGATCTCTTCTGGCGTCGCAAATTGGTCAAGCAGGTCAAACGAGCAGCGCAGGCTTGATAGTCGCAGGTATTCCCTCAAGGTGTCGGGTTCTGAAAACAGCAGCGCTTCAAACTCATGCAACATCAGAAACGGATAAAACCGGGCATCATCGATATCATCGGCAAATGCGCGTTCGAGAAAAGCAACTCGTTCATGCGGCGATTGGCCCTGCACAGCGGCTTTGCCGGGGAAATCAGCCGGTAAACCATAATAGTCAATCATTGTCGTCACACAACGAGCATCGCTGTCGCGCAGCAAATTGACAATATCACGCTGAATTTTGGCATACGACACAATACCGCCGCGATGCGATCTGGTAGCTGTACGCTTGGTCACAGCCAATGTCGGCACAGTCCAACGCTGATATGTGACCAAATGCGGATTCAAGATATCATTGACAAACGTCTCTTCCGTTTGCCCCTCGCACAGGATCAAGATCCGCTTCATGGCTGTGGCCTACCTCCCAGCACATTTTTCTCCCACAACTCACCGAGCGCGTAATCGGCCAGCCAATGCTCAAGGGTAGCGCTGTCTAACCGGTGCACGGTGGAAATGCCTTCCCGCCGGTCAACCACGAGCACCTCTTCCGGCGCGAATTGGTTGACCAGCGCTACCGACTGGGTAGCAAGGATCACTTGCCGTTCAGCGGCCACTTTGCGCACCAGCTCGGCGAGCAAGGTAATGGTATACGGATGCAAGCCCAATTCCGGCTCGTCGATCACAATCGTTGCCGGCAGATACTGCAAGGGTTGCAGAAAGAGCGTCGCCAGACAGATAAACCGCAGCGTGCCATCAGATAGGGCATCAGGGCCAAAAATAAAGTCGGAACCGCGCTCGTGCCACTCAAGCGTTATCAGATCAGAATTGCGCGGTTGCGGCCTGAGCACGAAGTCGCCGAAGAAGGGAGCCGCCAGCCGGATGGTTTCAATGATGGCACGGTATTCAGAGGGATGATGCTCTGACAACTGGTAGAGAAATGCCGCGAGATTGGCTGCATCGGCGTGCAAAAAGTGACGGTCACGCACGGAGCACGGTTGCTTGACTCGCGCCGTAGGGCCAGTATCGTGAAAGTGGTAGCGCCGCCATGAGTTCATATCCCGATAGACAAATCGATCGACGCCGCCATTGCTAATTGCCCACTGCGGCAAGAGCGATTCGCTATGCAGTTTGTTGGATTCACTGCGCTGGATCGGTTGCCAGTAACACAGAGCGTGAAAATAGGTCGACTCGTGCGACAGCCACAACTCACCGCGCACCGGCACGAATTCACAACGATAGCCATTAGCAACCGATTGCTGGTTGTCGGTGAACCACAACTCCAACTCCATCCGCTCGGTGGTCTTGCTGCCGTAGTGCAAGATCCGGTCGGTGCCGCCGGCGCGCGCGACGTAGAGCTGCAAAGATTCGTTCATCATCTGATTGAGCATCGTAAAGAGCGCAATCAGATTCGATTTGCCGGCGCCGTTCGCCCCGATCAACACATTGATCGGTGTTAACTTCAGATCGAGTTCGCGAAAGGTGGTGTACCCTCGCAACTTGATGTTTGTCAGCATCCGGCCAGCCATAAGCGATCCGTTCTCTTGCCGTGAAGTAGCGTAGCGCCATTGTACCACGCCACTCCAACCTGTCTCACCGAATCAGCCACAACTCTTCCTGCGGCGGGCCAATCCACTCACAGCCGTCAGGCGTTACCAGTATCTCTTCCTCAAGCGAAATGTAGCCGTAGCGCGTGCGTACGCCAAGTTCGAGGGTCAACACCATGCCAGCATCGATCGTGCCGTAGGGTTTGTCGCCGTAACGTTCCCAGCGCGGGTAGAACCCCACGCCACCGTCATGAACCGCTCGCCCCACCTGATGGCCAAGCGCGTGCGGGTATTCCGGGTAGCCGGCAGCGGTAATGGTCTGGCGGGCAATGGCATCGATCTCCCACCCTACCACGCCGGGCCTGATGGCCGCCGCGGCAGCGCGTATCGCCGCCTTGACCGCGTTAAAGGCGTGCTGCGCTTCCGCTGGCGGTTCGTGCTCGCCGGGCCGCAGGCAATACCAGACCCGCTGGTGATCCGAGCAGTAGCCGTCGAGCTGGACGCCAAAATCCATGTGGAAGATTTCGCCGGGCCGCACCACTTCATCTGACGGGCCGGTGTGTCCCCACGGCGAGTTGGGGCCAGCGTTGAGGCCGGGACAGTGGATGGGGTCCCACGCTGTGGTGGCGCCAGCCGCGTGGGTTTGGGCATGGACGAAGGCAGCCACCTCGCGCTCGCTGACGCCGGGACGCAGAAAGTCGCCGGTGGCGGTAAAGATGCGCATGCTCAGATCAGCGGCGGCGCGCATGCGCGCTACTTCTTGCGGCGTCTTGCGGCTGCGCAGCGCAGCAACGAAATGCTCTGCCGAGACCAGTCGTTCGCGGTAGGGAGTGCCGGCAAGGTAATCGCACACGTTGAGATACATGCCATAGGTCAAGCCATCGGCGCTGACATCGCTCCGGCTGATGTTAATCCCGATCCGCTGCGGATCGTAGCTCTGCAACAGGCTCACCAATTCCGGGCCGATGCTTTGGGTGTAGGGTCGCACCTCGTCGAACAATCCGGTGCGGCGCAGCGCTTCATCATCACCCAACCCAGCCAGCGCCACCGCCCGCCCGCTGCGGGTGACAATGATCGCCGTCGTCCACGTCAGCGAAAAGTGGCCGAGCAGTTTCAAGGCTGGGTCAGTATGTTCCGACGTCTCTCGCACCAAGATCAGCCAGAGGTCAAGATCGTGTGCATCGAGCAATTCCCCGGCTTGGTGCAATTTTTCGTGGTACAGATCCATCGTGGCGCTCCATCATCAAGTTTGGCGAATCGACTATGTAGTAGCAGTGTACCAGTTGCGCCAACGGAGCGGCGGCGCGCCTTTCAATCATATCGTCAACATGGAGTGCGGCAGTTTGACTGCCGCACTCCATACAAGGCCCTTCCCCAAACGCAAAGGCGCAAAGGGCGCAAAGGTTCGTAACGCAAAGGCGTGAAGACGGTGAAACGCAAAGGCATAGAGGACGCAGAGGGTTTTGGGGGAAGCGTCGCCGCTCCTATTGTCATTGCAAGCCGCGCTCTGCGCGGCGAAGCAATCTCCCCCTTCAGCGGGAGCGATGCTCGCAGGCATATCTCCTTCGCTGAAGGAGGGGATTGCTGCGGGCGCTGCCCGCCCTCGCAATAACATCATTCCTTCCTCTCTGCGTCCTCGGCGTCCTCGGCGGTAAAAAACACACCCCCGCTCCAGCCGTCTAGGGGGAGCGGGGGCCGGGTGATATGGCGCAGACAAGGCCTGCTATACCCCCACCCCAACCCCTCCTCCGCTGGGGAAGGGGCAACCCTCACCCCCTACCCCGCTCCCACTGGCGCGGGAGCGGGGCGCTACGGGGTTCCGCTTGAGCAGTGACCTTCCCGCCAACCACACAACTCCCCCTTTCCCGCCGTCAGGTGGGAGAGGGGGCCGGAGGTGAGGGCCAACAGCCCGCGCAGCGGGCTTCGTGAGCCAAGCCCAGCCCTTCAGGGCTTGGTACCCTTGCCCTACCGCCAGAGGCTATTCCACAGGTCTTGCAGCGTCGTCTGCACGCTGGCAATCGTCTGCCGGATCGGATCGGGCGAGAGGCGGGCATCGAGCCGGGTGCGCGCATCTTCGATCACCTCGTTCAGCATCCGGTGCGCTTCTTCGGCATGCAAGCGGGTGAGCAATTCCGCGTAGGCGTCGAGCAGTTGCTCGCGATCGACCTTCGGCGTCTCTTCGAGCATATTCGCCAAAATCCGGCGCGCGCCGGTATAAAAATCTTCGATCGCCATCGCAGCTTCCTCCTGAGCGAGATGGGTGATTGGTTGCCGGTTAGACGCTCCAGCAGGCCGGATCGTTGTAGCGCCACAGGCCTACGGATCGGCTATCACCAAACCATCACGGCGTCGTGCCATCGCGGCGCAGCACCTCACGCGACCGCCCGCCATCAGGCGGGCCGACATAGCCCTGCTGTTCGAGCAGATCGATCAACTGCTGCGCTTTGGAATAGCCGATCCGCAACCGGCGCTGCAAGAGCGAGGCTGAGGCGCGCTGATGTTGTGAGACGAGCGCAATCGCTTGCGGCAGCAATTCGTCTTGCTCGACAGGCGAGAGGAACTCAGCGGGGGGTTGGAAGCCCTCGCCGCTGGCGGCAGGTTGGGTCTCGCTCCCGCTCGGCTTCGCCTCCTCCGGCTTCGCCTCATCGGGCGGCGCCGCCTTGCGCCAGAAATCAACGATCCGCTCGACCTCGCGATCGGCGACGTAGGCGCCCTGAATCCGCACCAGCTTCGCCGAGTCAACCGCCATATAGAGCATATCGCCGCGGCCAAGCAGATGTTCAGCGCCGGGCACGTCGAGAATGACCCGGCTATCAACTTGCGAGGTGACGGCAAAGGCGATGCGCGAGGGGAAGTTCGCCTTGATCAAGCCGGTAATCACATCAACCGACGGGCGCTGAGTAGCGATAATCAGGTGAATGCCAGTCGCGCGGGCCATCTGCGCCAACCGGCAGACATACGTCTCAACTTCATCGGGAGCCATCATCATCAAGTCGGCCAACTCATCGATCACAATTACGATGTAGGGCATCGGCTCAAGATCGGCCCGTTTGCGCGCCAGTTGACGATAGCTGTCAATATTGCGGCAAGCGTGTTTCGCAAACACCTTATAGCGCCGCTCCATCTCGCGGGTTGCCCACTTGAGCGTCGGCACCACCCGCTCGACCTCGGTCACGACCGGCGACAGCAGGTGCGGAATGCGATTGTAGACGATCATCTCGACCATCTTCGGGTCGATCAGAATCAGCTTCAGTTCATCGGGGGTGTGCTTGAGCAGCAAACCGCACAAGAACGCATTAATCGCCACTGACTTGCCCGAACCGGTGGCGCCGGCCACCAACAGGTGCGGCATCTTGGTCAGATCGGCAATCACCGGCGTACCGCTGACATCCTTGCCCAACGGCAGTTTCAGCCGTCCGCGGTGCAGTTCGTACTCTTCGCTATCGAGCACCTCGCGCAGCGAGACCATTGCGATCGCGCTGTTGGGAATCTCGATCCCAACCACATTCTTGCCGGGGATAGGGGCCTCGATCCGGATCGATTGGGCAGCCAGCGCCAACGCCAGATCGCGTTCGAGCGTCGTGATTTTGGCCACCTTCACCCCAACCGCCGGCTGCAACTCAAACTGGGTCACGGCGGGGCCGGTATTGACCCCCACGACCCGCGCTTCAACCTTAAAGCTCGCCAAGGTCTCTTCGATCACGCGCGCTTTGAGGCGGCGCTCTTCGTCGGTAATGCCGCCATCAGGCGCGCGTTCCAAGAGCAGTTCGAGCGATGGCAGCGGCCACGCCCGCCGCATCGGCGAAATCTCGAACCCATCAAGCGCCTCTTGCACCACCTCTTGCACCGGTTCCGGCTTGGCCGGCGATGTGCTCACCAAAGGCGCACTGGCCGGCTTGGCCGGTTCGGCAGGCGGGGGCAATTCAGGCGTAGGGAGCTTAAACAGGCTCGCCCGCGTCGGACGGGCGGCAATCGGCGTCGGCACAATATCATCGGCCTCGCCTTGGGGCGGTGGCGTAAAGATCAGATCGGCCAGCGAACGGCGCGGCGTGTTGGCAGGGGCAGCCGGCCGGCGCGGCACGCTCCAGAGCATCTGCCAGAAGGCGGCGGTGCGCTCGGCCATCCCCAGCACCAGCTCGCGCACAGTCAGATTAAAGGTCAGTAGCAACCCAGCTAACCCCAGCGCCAGAATCACTGCTACTGCCGCAATCCGGCCAATAGCGAACTGCAACGCCTCGAGCAGCCAATACCCGATCAAACCGCCGCCCTCATTGAAACGATCGGCGATCAGAATATCATGCACCGGCGCTTCGAGCAGGCCCAGCATCGCTAAGAGCACCAGCACGGTGCCCAGCACATTGGCCCCGCTCAGGCTGGCATCGCTCATTCGCTCTTGCCAGAGAATCGCGATCCCGATCAAAAAGAGGGTGAGCGGCACAAAGAAGACCCCGGCGCCGAACAACAAGCGCACGCCGTTGAGGTACAGGCTGCCCAACCCGCCGGCTTCGCCGGTGAACACAAAAATAATCGTAACGGCAGCAATCAGGATCAAACCCAACGCAAACAGCTCACGTTGATGTTCGGGGCGCAACGAGATGGCCCAACTCGCCTTCGCGCCGCTCTTGCGGCTGCGGCTGCCAGTGGCGCGCCGCTTGCCGGTTGATTTGTTGCCGCTGCGTGAAGCCATTGCTCCTCAGTTCCCTAACGCCTGTGATCTGCAATTCGATTATAGCATATCTGTGCGAGTACTCCATGATATGCAAACCGTCTTTACAAATTGCGCACAACCACATATAATTGTGGCAAGGTATGGGGTAGGCTGCGAAAGCACTCCCGGCCACGACTGAGAGATGTGCTCTCAGTTCTTCATTTTTATACTGAGGTTTCCCGTCCGCCCGGCTGTGCGGAATGGGTAGCGTAGAGGCAGTAGTGATGACAGACAAGCCGACGTACCTGACTCGCGAAGGTCGCGCCCGCCTTGAAGCGGAGCTTGAGTACCTGATGACCGTGGAACGCAAGCAGATCGCTGAGCGGATTGCCGCGGCCAAAGAATTGGGCGACATCTCCGAGAGCGGTGAATACGAAGACGCGAAGAAAGCGCAAGCCTTGCTTGAAGGCCGGATTCGCGAACTGAAGCATCTCCTCTCACGCGCTGAATTGATTGATGAAGATCAGGCGAGCAATGGCGAGGTACGAGTCGGTTCGTCCGTAACCGTCCGGTTTGAAGACGACGGCTCGGAAGAGACGTGGACGATCGTCGGCAGCGCCGAAGCTAACCCGCGCCAAGGCCGCATCTCGAACGAGTCGCCGCTCGGCGCTGCGCTGCTTGGCAAGCGCGCCCGCAATAAGGTGACGGTGCATACACCCTCTGGCGTGATGAAATTGACGATTCTCAAGGTTCGCTAACAGCCATTGTACGCCGGCTGAGCACGGGCGAGGCATGCCTCGCCCGTGCTGTTTTCCGGTATAATGGGGAGAGAAGCGCCGGCGCTGGCGGAATGCGCCGGTGAGATGGCATCGATTCTTTCAGTATGGAATTGAATGACTTACAAGCCCAACGCGCCGCCAAGCTCGAACAGTTGCGCGCCGCTGGAATTGATCCCTTTCCGCCCCGCTGCTACCGCAGCCATACGATCGACGCGGCATTGGCTGCGTTTGATGAATTGGCCGCTGCCGAGACGGTGATTACCCTCGCCGGACGGATCGCCGGCGCGCGGCGAGTCATGGGCAAGATCGCGTTTGCCCACATTGAAGATGGCAGTGGCGAGATCCAACTCTGGCTCAGCCGGGCCGATATCGGCGATGAGTGGTTCGAGCGGTTTCGCGATCAGCTCGACACGTTTGATATTGTCCAAGCGACCGGCACCCTCCGTCGCACAAAAACCGGTGAACGATCGCTGTTCGTGCGCGAGTTGGCGGTGCTGGCCAAGACAATCAATCCGCCGCCAGAGAAGTGGGCCGGTCTGCAAGATGTCGAAGAGCGCCATCGCCAACGCTACCTTGATCTGATTGTGAACCGCGAGCGGCGCGATATCTTCCGCGCTCGCGCTCGTATTATCAGCACCATGCGGCGCGTGCTCGATGAACGCGGCTTTCTGGAAGTGGAGACGCCGGTCTTGCAGCCGCTCTATGGCGGCGCTGCCGCGCGCCCGTTCGTTACCTATCATAATGCGCTCGGCCAGAATCTCTATTTGCGCATCGCGACCGAACTCTACCTCAAACGGCTCATTGTCGGCGGCTTCCCCGGCGTCTACGAGATCGGCAAAAACTTCCGCAACGAAGGGGTTGACCGCTCGCACAACCCAGAGTTTACGATGATGGAGTGCTATCAGGCGTATGCCGATTATCACGCCATGATGGCGCTGGTCGAAGAGATGCTGGGTGAGATTTGCTATGCGGTGCATGGCACGACTACGATCACCTATCAGGGCCGCCAACTTGAGTTTCGCCCGCCGTGGCCGCGCCTTGCGATGGCTGATGCGATCGCCGAACGCACCGGGATCGATATTGCCCAGCATCCGGATCTGGCCTCACTGCACGCGGCAATCGCCGATCGCGGCTTGCGCGTCGATCGCAAGGCGTCGTGGGCCAAGCAGGTTGATGAACTCTTCTCGGAATTCGTCCAACCTCATCTCTTCCAGCCCACGTTTATCATTGACTATCCGGTGGCGATGTCGCCGCTAGCCAAGCGCATTCCCGACCGGCCCGACTTCACCGAGCGGTTTGAAGCCTTTATCGCCGGGATGGAGATCGGCAACGCCTTTACCGAGCTGAACGATCCGTTTGATCAGGAAGAACGCTTCCGCGAGCAGTTGCGCGCTTTCGCCGCCGGCGATGAAGAGGCGCACCAAATGGACGAAGACTTTATCAATGCGCTGCGCTATGGCATGCCCCCCACCGGCGGCCTTGGCATCGGCATTGACCGGCTGGTGATGGTGTTGACCAACCAGCCGACGATCCGTGAAGTGATTCTCTTCCCGCATTTGCGGGAACGATCCGATTGAGTGGAGCGGTGCTGGCAAACCGTAACCGGAAAGGAGGCGTCTATGCCCCGCTCGTTTACGGTCGAGCGTGAGAGTTTGCCGGCGGTGGTGCAACGCTGGATCGAGGCAATTGGCCTCGGCGAAGAGGAAGTGATCGAGTTGGTCTTTACCGAACGCGAGTTGCTGATCCGCCGGCCAATGAGCCCACATTTGCGCGCTTGGGCCGAGGCGATGTGCGATCAGTACGATCGGGCCTTCCGGCAGATTGTCGGTATCTAAGCGTGCAGCGATTGGTGCGGCAAACGGTACATTGCGCCGGGCCGGTTTGGATCGGCGCTAGCTGCGCCAATCAGCGCAGGACGATGGGATGAGCGCTATGTTGGACGAAGAAGCGACCCCGATCGTCTATCTTTCTCAAGACGACGTGCTCGATCTCCATACCTTTGTGATCGAGCGTTATGGCGGTTTGCTCGGCATCAAGAGCCAAGATCGGTTGCAGATGGTGTTGAACGCGCCACGCCAGATCCTCTTTGGGGCGGAACTCTACCCCGATCTATGCAGTAAGGCGGCCGTGCTCACCTTTATGCTTGTGAAGCATCATCCGTTCAATGCTGCCAATGAAGCGACGGCTTTTGTCAGTCTGTTACGCTTTCTCGCCCTGAATGGCGCGAGTTTGCGGCCCGAAGTCGGGCCTGATGAGATTGGCTGGGTGTTCCACGCGCTGAGTCACGGTGATATGGATCGGGAAGAGCTTGAGCGCTGGCTGCGCGAGAATGTGGACTGTTGCCATGACGCGGGTGCTGATTAATGGCTCGACTGGAATGTTAAGCGTGCGGACGGCGCAATTGCTGAGCCAGCAGCACGAGGTGATTGTGCTTGGCCGGCGACCGCCCGCAGGGCCTATCGGGCATGCCGATTGGCTCGTGGCCCGCCTTGATCGCAAACAGATGCTTGAATTGCTGCGCGCTGAGCAGATTGAGACTGTGATCCATCTGGATCTGCTCGGCTTTGATGGGCCATTGCCCGATCACGAGACGACCGTGCAGCATAATGTGATCGGGACGATGGAGCTGCTCGGCGCGTGCCGCGCGGCGGGGGTGCGCCAGATTATTGTGCGCAGCCACGGCTGGATCTATGGCGCTAGCCCGCTCAATCCGCTCTTGATCACCGAAGATCGCCCGATCAAGACGAACCATAGCCGCGGCCTGTTACGCACCCTCAGCGAGGTCGAGCAAATCGTAGCCGATTTTGCCGCGCGCCATCCTCACATCACGGTGACGGTGTTACGCTATGCGCCGTTGCTGAACCAAGATGGCCCGTTGATGACCTATCTCCGCTCGCCATCGCCCCAGATGCTGTTTGGCTTTGATCCCATGATCCAGTTGCTGCACGTCGATGATGCTGCTTGCGCCATGGTCGCCGCCGTGAACCAACCAGCCGGAGGGGCGTTTAATCTCGCGCCTGAACAGCCAATGCCGCTGAGCCAAGTGATCCGGCGGTTAGGCAAGCAACCCGCAGCCACGATGGGGCCGCTGTTCGACAACCAACCGCCACCGGGATGGCCGTTTGAGGTTGACTTTCTGCGCTACCGCTGCGTCATCGATCCGCAACGCGCTTGCCATTCGCTAGGATGGGCGGCGAAGTATGATATGTCAACCGCGCTTGACACCCTCAAGCCACAATCGCCGGAAGAAGAATACGCCGCAGCTACGCGCGCCTTGAATGAGTTTCTCAACCGCAGGAGACGGGTAGAATGAACGACGAGCCGGTTACTCCGCCAACCAGCGATCCGGGAGAGCCACGCCGTCCCCGCCGGGGCCGGGCGCGAGCGGTGGCGGTTGAGATGGAAGTCGAGCCGCCGCCCACCGGCGCTCCGAATCATCACGCAGCGCCCGTTGACCCGGTTGATCCGCCGCCAGCGCCAACGCCGTTCGAATGGGATGAATCGCCCCCCGCGCGCCGTTCGGCTGAGCAGTTATTTGAGGTCGAGATTGATATTCGCCAGCAGAGCGAACAACAACCCGGCCCACAAGCCGCTCTCGGCAATTTCGCCGCCGGCGTGGTGCGGTTGATCGGCGAAAATCTCCAGCGCATGACCAATGAACAGGTCGAGCGGGTCAATAGTATGTTGCAGGGGGTTGATCTGCGCGATTACCTCGATCCCGATTTTTGGAAGGGGATCGGGATGGTGCTACGGTATCAGCTTGATGAACAGATCAACTTTATCCAGCGCCGGCAGCGGGGCGAGTATACGATCGATCCGTTCGGTATGGATCGCGAGATTATCGACATTGCCCGCCCGTTTCTCTCGTTTATGTACCATACGTGGTGGCGGGTGCAGGCCAGCGGGCTAGAGCATGTGCCGGCTGAAGGTCGGGCGTTGTTAGTGGCCAACCACAGCGGCGTGTTGCCATGGGATGGAGCGATGATCGCGACCGCCGTGGTCAATGACCATCCGGCCCAAAACGAACGAATCGTGCGCTCGCTCCACCTGCACTGGTTTACGACCTTGCCGGTGATTGCACCCACGCTCGCCGCGTTAGGTCAAGTGCCCGGCATCCCAGAAAATGCCATTCGCCTGCTCGAGGGCGATGAATTGGTGTGTGTCTTCCCCGAAGGGTTAAAGGGGGTGGGTAAGCTCTTCAAAGATCGCTACAAGCTAGCCCGCTTTGGCCGCGGCGGCTTTGTGCAAGCCGCGCTCCGCACCCAAGCGCCGATCGTGCCGGTCGCTGTAGTCGGCGCGGAAGAGATCTATCCGATGTTTGCCAACGCCGAAGGGATCGCCAAACTGCTCGGGTTCCCCTACTTTCCGCTCACCCCTTTCTTCCCGTGGTTCGGCCTGCTCGGCGTGATCCCGCTGCCAACGCGCTGGTCGATCACCTTCTGCCCGCCGATTGACACGACGCGCTATGGTCCCGATGCCGCCGATGATCCGATCACGGTGCTGGAATTGTCGGAACAGGTACGCGAGACGATTCAAGAGACGATTAACCAGAAATTAGCTGAGCGGACGTCGGTGTTCTAGAGGGCTTGGTGAGGAAGCGGCGCCCATCCGGGCGCCGCGCACATTTACGAGCCGATTACGCTTCCGGTTCACCCGGCTGGATATTGTGCGGCGTCTCGATCCATCCGCGGCGCAGGGCGAAGATCACCGCCTGCGTGCGGTCATTGAGCGACAATTTGCGCAAAATCGACGAAATATGATTCTTGACCGTCTGGGTGCTAATGCCTAATTCATCGGCAATCGCTTTGTTGCTGCTGCCGGCGGCAATGCGCTCAAGCACCTCGATCTCGCGTTCGCTCAGCGGCGTAAAAATTTGCAAGCCGAGATCTTCGGCAACCATCTGCACTTCCGACAGACTGCGAAACTGCGAGAGGATCCGACTCGCGACACGCGGCGCTTCGGTCAAGACATCATTAATCACATACTCGCCACGCGCCACGCGCCGCAGGATGTCGGCCAAGGCTGCGGGCTTGATATCTTTCGAGCGGTAGGCGGCGGCACCGGCGCGCAAGGCGTTAAACGCCGCTTCATCACTCTCGTGCATGCTCAGCATCACGACGGCAATGCTGGCGTACTGCCGGCGCACCTGCCGGGTCAACTCTAAACCGCTCATGCCCGGCAGATTGAGATCAACCAGCATCACATTCGGTTCGAGGTTGGGATCGACTTGGGCTAACCACTGCAACGCTTCTTCGCCATTCCCCGCCTCACCCACAATCTGGATGCCCGGTTCGTGAGATAACGCCCAGCGCACCCCCTGCCGGAACAGCGGATGATCATCGACGATCAACAATTTTACGGTTGGGTTGGCCATGGCGCCGGTTCCTTTCCCTGACTGCGCAGCCATCTGAGATATGCTTCAACCGGCTCAACGGGCACGTCCATACCGGCAGCGCGGAGCAGGCGCGCCACTGCCGGCAGCGGCAATCCTACCACATTAGTGTAGCTGCCTTCGATCGCATCAATCAACGCCGCGCCACCGCTTTGCAAACCGTAGCCGCCCGCTTTATCCAGCGATTCGCCAAGCGCAACGTATGCAGCGATCTCGTCATCACTCAGGGCACGGAAATGTACCCGGCTCGCCACAAGGTCAACCAAGATTCGCCGCCCATCATACAACGCCCCGCTGCGCTCGGCGGCTTGGGGCAACAAGAGGCACAAACCGGTCAATACCGTGTGCGCGCGCCCAGCCAAGCGCCGGATCATCGCGCAAGCATGGTCTTCGTCGCGCGGCTTGCCCAACACCATGCCATCGAGCACCACTTCGGTATCGGCAGCCAGCACGATCGCATCAGGATAGCGCCGGCCAATATCAACCGCTTTGCGCCATGCAACGAGGGTGGGATGCGCATCGATCGGCAAAGGTTCCGGCAACGGCGGTAACGCCGCCACCAGATCAACCGGCACTGGCGCGGGATGATCTTCAGCCGGGCTGGCTAGACACGTATATTCCACGCCCAGATAGGCGAGCAACTCGCGCCGGCGGGGCGAGGCAGAAGCCAGAATGAGCGGATGAGGCGAGGCGGGCATACCGATCCTGATATCGTTATCCTTAGAGCCATCAGCGCATCGATCATAACATGGCCGGCTATGCCGCGCAAGATTGCACGCATGATGAGTAGGCAACAGAGCCATGGGTTACTCTGTTGCCAATTTGTTGATAAAGTTGACAGTCGCTAACAGAACCGTTATAATCCCGCCTAACGATGTACAGTCTCTTAGCAACGCCAGTCGATCGTCGCCGCACCTCTCCTCATGCTATTCTGGTCCACGTATACCGGCTTGTAAAGCCTCCGCTCGTTTATCAACCACAGGCTGATACTGTGATAGGACAAATGGCGTGCAGGTTTTGGAAAGGAGGTGATGCGGCGAAGAGAGAACGCAATGGCGCGGCCGATCGAGATATGGTATGGCAAGAGATTGGAATTCGTTCGTTTCGCTGCCCTCAGATTTAAGGAGGACACAGACAGATGGCTAGCTTTACCAAGCGAATCATTGCCGTCGCAATGGTGATGGCGATGGTGATTCCCATGCTGGCGGCCTGTGGCAGCACCACCGCCCAGCCGACAGTTGTCCGCGAGACCGTTGTGGTCGTGCAGACGGCCGAGCCGGTGCGCGAGACGGTTGTGGTTACTGAAGAGGTAAAAGTCGAGCAGTACACCACCCCGCATCCGATCCTGAGCGATCTGCGCGTCCGGCAGGCAATCGCCTACTGCACCAATCGCCCCGAGTTGATCCAGTCGGTTTACCCCTACCTGACGCCCGAGCAGCAGCAGAACCTGCTGATGGACACCTTCCTGCCGAAGGCTCACTGGGCAGCAGCGAAGGAGAACATCACCACCTATCCGTTTGACCCCGACAAGGGCAAGGCGCTGCTCGAGGAAGCCGGCTGGACGGGCAGCCCGATCCGCGCCAATGCTAACGGCGAACCGCTGGCACTGAGCTTCACCACCACCAATGCCCAATTCCGCCAGACGTGGTCGGCGGTCTTCATCCGCCAGATGGCGGCTTGTGGCATTCAGGTCATCCCGACCTACGCCCCGGCCTCGTGGTGGTTCGGCAGCAGCACTGGCCTGCGCCGCCGCGACTTTGAGCTGGGCGCCTTCGCGTGGGTTGGCCAAGCCGATCCGGGCGGCCAGACACTCTACGCCTGCAATCAGATTCCGCTGCCTTCCAACAACTGGGAAGGCCAGAACTACATGGGCTGGTGCAACGAACGGGCGAGCCGCGCGATCATTGCCGCGAACAACACCCTCGACCGCGCCGAGCGCATCCGCCAGTATGCGATCGTACAGGAAGAGTTCACCAAGGATATGGTGAGCCTGCCGCTCTTCAACCGGCTTGAGGCGTATGCCGCCAGCAACCGGCTGAAGAACTTCAAGCCGAATCCGACCGCGTACTACACCGCGAACGCTGATGAGTGGGAGCTGACCGATAATGGCGACACGATCGTGCTCGGCTTCACCCAAGAGCCGCAGACGATGTGGAGCTTGATCGAGAGCGCGGCGGTGCAGCGGGTGGCAGTGAACCTGCTTGGCGTGCCGTCAGCCAGCTCATACGACTACGACTACCAGCCGGTTGGCCTCGATGGTCTCTCGACGATCGAGAATGGCCGGGCCAAGAACGTTGATGTTGAGGTGAAGGAAGGCGACATTGTCTGGACGACCGATGGCGAGGCAAAGCCGTTGGCGCCGGGTGTCGAGATTACGACCGCCGATGGCCAGACCATCACCTATCAGGGCGGCACGGTCAAGATGAAGCAACTGTCGGTGACCGACAAGTGGATCGCGGGCATCAAGTGGGAAGACGGCGAGCCGCTGAAGAAGGCCGACTTCGAGCTGGCCTACAAGATCAACTGCGATCCGGCGTCGGGCGCTACCTCGCTGACCTTCTGCAACTCGATCGCCAAGGTTGACTTCACCAGCGACACCGAGTACACCGTCACCTTCCACCCCGGCGTGCAGTGGCCGACCTACTTCACCGGTTCGCTGGGCTACTACCCGTCGCATCAGGTGTTGAGCGATGGCCGCAAGCTGGCTGATGTGCCCGCGGCTGAGTGGCAGACCTTGCCCGAGATCATCGAGCGCCCGCTGAGCACTGGCCCTTACGTCCTCAAGGAGTGGGTCAAGGGCCAGAGCATGACCTTCGAGGCGAACCCGAACTACTACAAGGGTGAAGTCAAGGTCAAGCGGGTGATCATCAAGTTCATTGCCGATACCAATCAGGCGGTGGCCCAGTTGCTGACCGGCGAAGTTGACGTGCTGGGTAGCGAGACGTTGGGCGCCGGCGCTGAAGTGCAGACCGTGATCGAGGCCGGCAAAGAGGGCAAGATCCAAGCCTTCGTGGTGCCCAGCCCGACGTGGGAGCACATCGACATGAACCTCTTCACCAAGTAAGCGATTTGGTTGGCCGGTAACCGGCACGGCGATGGGCAGAGCGTTGCCCATCGCCGCGCCTGCTCTATGGGTGACCCCAACGGCGCAACACTGTGTAAGAAAGCTGCTTGACAATCGTGACCTCGCGCAGCCGGCCACGATCGGTCGTTCCCCAACGTTTAGGAGCATTACTATGGCAGGTTATCTTGCCCGCCGCTTTGTGCAAATGTTTTTGGTAGCACTGGTAGCGGCAATCTGTGCCTATGGCATGTTGTATTTGGTGCCCGGCGGGCCGATTGATCAGTTGCTAGCCGAGCGCCAGAATGCCGGGCAAAATCGAATTACAGAAGCAGATATTCGCCGCGTGCGCGAGCGTTTTGAATTGGATATTTATTTACCCTTCCGTTTTACCCGCTGGCTGATTGGCTGGCCGGCCGGGCCGCTCCCCGGCGGGATTGGCGCCGATTGGCAGATCGGTTGCGCCGTGCCGGGGCAAGTGCGCTTGCGCTACCCCGATGGCCGGGTCGAGGTGGTTGAAGAAGGTTGTGAGGTGCCGGTCACAATGGCTGATCTAGAAGGCCGCAAAGTAAGCCGTGGCATTGTGTTTGGCGATTTTGGCATGTCGCAGGTGATGTTGCGCGGACGGCCGGTGACCGATCTGATCATGACCCGCTTGCCCTATACCCTCTATCTGATGGGAACGTCGATTTTGCTGTCAATTTTGATCGCGGTGCCAATCGGCGTATTCTCGGCAGTGCGCCAGTATTCGCGCTTCGACTACGTTATGACCACGGTTGCCTTTATCGGCGCATCGCTGCCAAGCTTCGTCTTTGGCATTTTCGCGATCTTGCTCTTCTCGGTCTTGGCCAAGAATGCCGGGTTGCCGTACCTGCCGCCGGGTGATGCGGTCGGTGTGCGCGATTATACCATCCCGTGGATCGGCACTGTGCAGGCCGGCTCGTTCCTTGACCGCTTCTTGCGCTTTTTGATGCCGTGCGGCGTGTTGACCTTTATCAATATCGCCGGCTGGAGCCGCTTCGTGCGCGGGAGTATGCTTGAGGTGCTGAGCCTCGATTATGTGCGCACGGCCCGGGCGAAAGGCGTTGCCGAACGGGTCGTGATCCTCAAGCACGCCCTGCGCAACTCGCTCATCCCGTTTGTCACCTTGTTGGCCGGCATTCTGGTTGCGCTCTTCAGCGGTGCGCTGATCACCGAGACCGTGTTTAACTGGCCGGGAATCGGGCGCCTGTTCATCGATGCCCTCAGCCGCAATGATTATAATGTGGTGATGGCGTTGTTGATCATCAACGTCGTTTTGTTGCTGATTGGCATTTTGATCACCGACATTCTGTATACGGTGGTCGATCCGCGCATTCGCTTGACCTAATGATGCGTTTGCCGGCGCGATCGCCGGTGATCAACACGTTCACGAGGAGAAGTTGCATGGCCACTAGCACGACTGCCGTGCCGCTCGAAGAGGCTGCTCCCCGACGATCGGAAGGGCAGTGGGCAATTGTCTTCCGGCGTTTTCGCCGCCACCGGCTGGCGATGTTTTGCGTCGGGTTGCTGACCGCGTTGCTGTTGCTCTCGGCGGCGGCGCCGTTGATTGCCCCCTACGAGCGCGATGCACCCAACCTGACCGGCCGCTTTCTCACCCCCATGGGACGCGATGCCGATGGCGGTTTGCATATTTTGGGCACCGACCACCTTGGGCGCGATTACGCTACCCGGTTGCTGTACGCTTCGCGCGTATCGTTAGGCACCGCCTTTACCGCCACCTTGATCGCCTCTACGATCGGGATCATCCTTGGCATGCTAGCTGGGTATTTCGGCGGGTGGGTGGATATGGTGATTAGTCGCTTTCTAGAGATTGTCGCCACCTTCCCGACCCTGCTCCTCTTGCTGATTTTGTCGTCAATCTTGGTGCAAAACATTAATGCGGTGCCGCTGCCTGCATGGGGCGCATCATTCCTCGCCTTTCTCTTTGCCGTCTCAGAACGCGAAGCGCGGATTATTTTCGCCGTGATTTTGGTGCTGGCGTTCTTTGGCTGGACGGGAACGGCCCGTTTGATGCGCGGCATGGTGCTCTCGGTGCGCGAGAATGTCTATATCGAGTCGGCCCGCGCTCTCGGCGCGAGCAATGTGCGCATCCTGTTCCGCCATGTCTTCCCCAATGCGCTGCCGCCAATGATCGTCGATTTTACCCTCGGCGTGAACGGCACGCTGGTCGCTGAGTCGGCGCTGAGCTTCCTTGGCTTCGGCATTCAAGATCCGACGCCGACGTGGGGTAACATGCTGGGGTACGCCCAAAGCTATATGTTCCAGTACCCGTGGATGCCGCTGATTCCGGCGATGCCGATTTTGATTGCGTCGATTGCGATTAACTATATTGGCGATGGTCTGCGTGACGCCCTCGATCCGCGCCAGCGCGGCTAGGCAGCGGGCACGCTTAAGATAACGATACGGAGTAGCTGTGGCAACCGAGTCTCGTGTTGTAGCGGGCGCGACGCGCCCCACCGGCCGGCGTGGCGCTGAGCTGCTGCGCGTGGAGGGCTTGAAGACCTATTTCTTTACCGAAGATGGCGTGGTGCAGGCGGTTGATGGCGTCGATTTCACCCTGCGCCGCGGCGAAACGCTCGGTCTTGTCGGCGAGTCGGGGTCGGGCAAGAGCGTGACCTCGCTCTCGATTATGCGCTTAGTCAGCCCGCCCGGCCGGATTGTCGAAGGCAAGATTATCTTCGACGGCATTAATCTGCTCGACCTTGACCCCGAAGAGATGCGCAAGATCCGCGGCGACCGGATCGCGATGATTTTCCAGCAACCGACTACGGCGCTCAATCCGGTCTTCCGGGTGGGTGATCAGATTATTGAGACGCTCGAAATCCATCAGGGGCTCAAGGGCGAAGAGGCGCAGAAGCGGTGCATCGAATTGCTGTCAATGGTGGGATTGCCCGACCCGCAGCGACGCATGCGCCAGTATCCCCACGAATTATCGGGTGGGCAGTGCCAGCGCGTGATGATCGCGATGGCGTTGGCCTGCAACCCCGAATTGCTGATCGCCGACGAGCCGACGACCGCGCTTGATGTCACGATTCAGGCCCAGATCCTTGACCTGATGCGCGAACTGCGCGAGAAGATCGAGACGGCGATTATGTTGATCACCCATGATATGGGTGTGATCGCCGAGATGGCCGATAGCGTGGTGGTGATGTACGCCGGGCAGGTGGTTGAATATGCCGACGTGCAATCGCTGTTTACCGATCCCAAGCACCCCTACACCCGTGGCTTGCTCAACTCGATGCCGGTGCTCGGCGATGAACGCACCGAGCTGGAGGTCATCCCCGGTACGGTGCCGAGTTTGATCAATCCGCCCAAAGGGTGCCGGTTCGCGTCGCGGTGTAGCCAGCGGTTTGAGAAATGCGACCAGCCGCCGCCGATGATCGAGATAGACGCGAACCGGCGCGTGCGGTGCTGGCTGTATGAAGATTAACGCCAAGACGCCGCCGAGCGGCCCAACGTCTTGGTTATTACGTGACGATGGAGCGAGACCATGACTACTCCGGTGGTGCAACCGGCAGATGATACTCTGCTTGAGGTGCGTAACCTCAAGAAATACTTCCCGATTAAAGGCGGGTTTTTGCGCCGCACCATCGCTGAGGTGCGTGCAGTTGATGATGTGAGCTTCACCGTCAAGCGCGGCGAGACGCTCGGGTTGGTAGGTGAGAGCGGCTGCGGCAAGACGACCACCGGGCGCACGGTGTTGCGGCTCGAACGCGCAACGGCGGGTGAGGTCATCTTTGAAGGCCAAGATGTGATGCGGGCCAGTGGCCGGACGATGAAGGCGCTGCGCCGCGATATGCAGATTATCTTCCAAGACCCTTACGCTTCGCTTGACCCGCGCATTACGATTGGCGAGAGCGTGGCCGAAGGGTTGGTCATCCATGGCATCGGCACGCCAGCTGAACGGCGCGAGCGGGTGCGGGAAGTGCTGGCGAAGGTCGGTCTGAGCGCCTCCCACATGACCCGCTTCCCCCACGAGTTTTCGGGTGGCCAGCGCCAGCGCATCGGCATTGCCCGCGCGCTGATTATGGAACCGAAGCTGATCGTCTGTGATGAGCCGGTTTCCGCCCTCGATGTGTCGATCCAGTCGCAGGTGCTGAATCTGCTGCGCTCCCTCCAGCGCGAGTTTGGCCTGACCTACCTCTTCATTGCCCACAATCTCGCGGTGGTTGAGCACATCTCGGATCGGGTGGGGGTGATGTATCTGGGGAAAGTGGTCGAATTAACGACCAGCGCCGAGCTGTTCCGCGAGCCGCTGCACCCCTATACCAAGGCGCTCATCTCGGCGATTCCGCATCCTAATCCGATGGCCAAGCGCGAGCGGATCGTGCTGCAGGGGGATGTGCCGAGCCCGATCAATCCTCCCAGCGGCTGCCGTTTCCACCCGCGCTGCTGGATCGCCAAGAGAATCTGCAAAGAGCAGGAGCCGGCGTTTGAAGAGAAGCGCAAGGGCCACTGGGTCGCCTGCCATTTCGCCGGCCAGTTTTAGATCGTAACGACAGAGCAGAGCGCAATGTCAGGGGCGACGCAGTGCGTCGCCCTAACCTATTGTATTCCGCATGGAGTGATCCCCATGATCCGCATGCTCCATCTCGCCGATCTGCATCTCGGGGTTGAAAACTACGGCGCCCTAGATGCACGCCGCGGTCTGCATTCACGCCTGATCGATTATCTCGACCGGCTTGATGAAGCGATCAGCATTGGCCTCGATCACGAGATCGATCTCTGCCTGATTGCCGGCGATGTCTACAAAAACCGCACCCCCAACCCGACCGTCCAGCGCGAATTTGCCACGCGCATCCGGCGCTTGCGCGAGGCCGGGGTCGCGGTGGTCATTCTCACCGGCAACCATGACATTTCGCCAGCGCAAGGCAAAGCGCACTCGGTCGAGATCTTCGCCACCCTGGCGCTCGAAGGGGTGACGGTAGCCGACCGGCCACGCCAACACCGGATTGCCACTCGCAATGGCGAGGTGCAACTGATCGCGGTGCCGTGGGTGACGCGCCAAATGCTGCTGGCCCGCGAAGAGCTGGCCGGTGCGTCGATTGCGACGATCGAGTACGAATTGAGCCGCCGGTTGGCCGATTTTATCGAGCAGGCGGTGGCTCAGCGTGACCCCAGCCTGCCGACCATCATTGCCTTCCACGGCACGGTGGAAGGGTCCCAGTTGGGGTCAGAACGGGCGATGATCCTTGGCCGCGATCTGAGTCTGCCACGTTCGGCGTTAACCCATCCCGGCGTTGATTATGTCGCGTTGGGTCATATTCACCGCCATCAAGCGTTAGGCGAACAGCCGCCGATCGTCTACCCCGGCAGCATCGAACGGATCGATTTTGGCGAGCGCGACGAACCAAAAGGCTGCGTCTTAGTGGAATTAGCGCCGGGCCAAGCGCGCTGGCGCTTTGTGCCGTTGAACGCGCGCCCGTTTGTCAGCATTGAACGCGATCTCCGCCGGAGCAGTGATCCGGCGGCGGCATTGCGGACGGCGATTGAGCGACATAATGTGCGCGATGCCGTGGTGCGGGTTGAAGTGCAGCTTGCACGCGAACAGACCCCGCTGCTGCGTGAAGAGCAGGTGCGGACGTGGCTCCACGAAGCCGGTGCAGCAGTGATTGCCGCCATTGTGTTTGATGTGGAACGGACGGCACGCCAACGCTTTGCCGGGGTGGCAGAAGCGTTGCGCGAGGGATTGACGCCGTGGCAAGCGCTCGAACTGTACCTCAAGAGCAAGAATACGCCGCCGCAGCGGATCGCGCAGTTGTTGGCGGCAGCCGATGAGCTGATTGGGGAAACGGGATAACTCAACCCGATCACGCGGGGAACGAGCGAAGGGACAACGCGCGGCGTTGTCCCTTCAACGATCGTCAGGCATCACGCGCCTGAACCATTCTCACGGTCATTACCGGCGGGCGAAGAAATCCATCTGCTGCTCTTGATACTGGCCCATCGAGCGATACTTTTGGTACCGTTCACGCAGCATCGTCTCGAGATCACGCTGCTGCAAATCGGCCAGATGGAAGCGGAGCCGTTCGCCGACCGCAGTAATCGCGGCAAGACGGTCAGTATGCGCGCCGCCGGGAGGTTCCGGGATCACCTCATCGATAATGCGCAACTCGAAGAGATCGGCGGCGGTCAACTTCAGGGCCTTAGCAGCCTCAGGCGCCTTCGCGGCATCGCGCCAGAGGATCGAAGCGGCTGCTTCGGGCGGGGCAACGGAATAGATCGAATTCTCTTGCATCAGAATGCGATCGGCGACACTGATCGCTAACGCGCCGCCGCTACCGCCCTCGCCGATGACGACAGCAATGCTCGGCACCCGCAAGGTCGTCATCAGCATAATACTTTCGGCAATCGCATTCGCTTGGCCGCGCTCTTCCGAACTCTTGGTCGGATCGGCGGCGGGGGTATCCACAAAGCAAATCACCGGCAACCCAAACTTCTCAGCGTGGCGCATCAAGCGCTGCGCCTTGCGATAGCCTTCCGGGTGGGGCATACCGAAATTGCGCCGCATATTCTCGCGGGTATCGTTGCCCTTCTGGTGGCCGATCACCATCACCGTCTGGCCGGCAAACGTCGCCATCCCGCCAACCATCGCCGGGTCATCACCAAACCGTCGATCGCCGTGTAACTCGACAAAATCCTCGCAGAGCGCGGCGATATAGTCGAGCGTATGCGGACGCTGCGGATGGCGCGCCAACTGCACGCGATCCCACGGCGTCATCGTTTGTTGGAGAGGAGTTTCTTCCATACCGTGCCTCGCGTGATCTTACATAATCGGCTGCGGGAGAGTAGCGCGACGCGCCGCGAGCTGATCGGTTCTGGCTGCCGGCGCCGGTCGCTGCTGGTAGAGCTTGAGGAGGCGAGCCAGCACATCGCGCATCTCACTGCGCGGCACCACCATATCGATCATCCCGTGTTCGAGCATAAACTCAGCCGTCTGGAAACCAGCAGGCAACTTCTGGCGCATAATCTGCTCGATCAGGCGCTTGCCGGCAAAGCCGATGTTGGCGCCCGGTTCGGCGATAATCACATCGGCCACCGATGGGTAAGAGGCAGTCACACCACCGTAGCACGGGTCAACCAACAGGGCGATATGGGGTTGGCCGGCAGCCGCCAAGCGGGTCAGCGCCATCGTCACCTTGGCCATCTGCATCAAGCCGATCACACCCTCTTGCTGGCGCGCGCCGCCGGAGGTATTAATCGTCAGCAACGGCACCCCCAGCTCAGCGGCGCGCTCGGCGGCGCGGGCCATCTTCTCGCCGTAGACGCTACCCATTGACGCACCCATAAACGAGAAATCACCGACGGCAATACACAGTTTCATACCGCTAATCGCGCCGACACCGGAAATCACGGCATCAGCCATACCGGTGCGCTGCTGGGCCTTGGCCAACTTGGCGGCGTAGCTCTCATCAGCAGCGACAAAACCGAGCGGGTCGGTCGGCAACAGATTAGCGTCCATCTCGCGGAACGATCCGACATCGAGCAGACCAATCCACTCGTGGGCGCTCAGGCGCATGTGATGACCGCACTTCGGGCAGACTTTGAGATTGTCGTTGAGCTGTTTCTTGTAAATCAGCTCGCGACACTCGCTGCACTTCACCCACAGATCGTCCGGGATTTGGGCATTGTCCTGTTCATCGGGCCCGGTAAACCCTTTTCGGCTGAGGCGGAAGAACTCTTTCACTGTTCCCTACGCTTTCACTTGGCGCACATGCGCGCGTCTGCTGGTGATTTTATTCACAGTGGCGTTGTTGCCATGTATTATAGCATGAGCCGTAAAGAGGGTGTATCTGCGAGATCTGATTGACATTGCGCGATCGAACTAAAACGAAACGCGAGAGGAATAAAAGCGTTTTAGCCGACTAGAAAGCCAAAAACGAGCTAAGCATCGCCGGTGGCTTGCGCCGCTTGACAAATCGGGCAAGAGTTGCTATACTCCCTATCGTCAATCGCACCGCGGTTGACACGGAGGACGG
>NZ_DAOTWH010000092.1:0-14941 GCF_034435895.1 Chloroflexus sp. | reverse complement strand
GGGGGGGGGGGGGGGGGGGGTTGGGGGGGGGAGGGCCAATGATAAAGGCGCAGAGGGCGCAAAGGCGCTGAGGAGGAAAACGCAAAGGCGTGAAGCACGCAGAGCACGCAAAGATGGTTTGGGATGGTGATGATCCTCCGCGTCCTCTGCGCCCGCTGCGGTAAAACACGTACCCCGTGCCTGCAGTGAGGCGGGGAACGGAGGCAGCGTGCCCCCTTGTCATTGCGAGGGGGCGCAGACCCCACTGCAATCTCCTGCTTCGGTGGATGCGAGTGTGTGCAGGCATTGCTCTCGTGCTCGGAGGGGATTGCTTCGCCGCGTGCAGCGCGGCTCGCAATGACAGGCGGGGCGCGGGGGTGCGTGCCCTGTTGTCATTGCGAGGGGGCGAAGTGCCCGCAGCAATCTCCCGCTCAGGCGGATACCAGTGCGTGCAGGCATTGCTCTCGTGCTCGGGGTGATTGCTTCGCCGCCTGACGGCGGCTCGCAATGACAGGCGGGGCGCGGGGGTGCGTGCCCTGTTGTCATTGCGAGGGCGCGGAGCGCCCGCAGCAATCTCCCGCTTCAGCGGATACGATGGCTGAGAGAGAGGGTTCGTGGATGCGGCAGTGAAACTGCCGCACTCCAGAGGGTGCGTTCTGTGCGCGGGGGGGATTGCTTCGCCGCGCGGGGCATGACATCGTAATGCCCCCACGCGCGGCTCGCAATAACAAAGGCCGGCTGTCATTGTTGAAGTAGGCAGTTTGAGAGCAGCGTTGCTCGATCAGCTAGTAGCACCATCATTAACGAGAGGAGCATGTTGCCTGCTCCTCTCGTTTTTTCTACGAACTCATACTATCCAACACCGCCGCCAGTTCTGCCGGGTTAGGCGGCGTAAACACGACCGCCAGCGGCGCGACCCAGCTCCACCGGATGATGCCTTGAGCGTCGATCACGAATGTGCCGGGCAAGGGCACTCCCATTAATGAGCCAACGCCGTAGCGGTAGAAGACGCCCCATTCCGGGTCGCTCAAGATGGGGTACGGCGCGCGTAAGACTTCCGCTACGTAACTGGTCATGTCGAGGTCGGTACTGCTCACCACCAGTAAGTGGGCATTGCGCTGCACAAAGACCTCATACTGCTCCCGCAACGCATCCAGTTGCGGCGCGCAATGCGGTCAGAAGAAGCGGTCGCTGACAATCCGGGTCAAGTTGAGCACCACCGGTCTCCCGCGCAAGGCGCTGAGGGTGATGGTTCTCCCGTACTCGACCCGGTCTTCGGGCGGGCCGCTGAGGAATTGGGCGTAAGGCAGGGTGAAGTCAGGCGCTTCACTGCCTACCGGCGGCACGTTGGCCGGGCCGCGCGGGCGGATGAACTCTTGCCGCCATTTGCTGGTCAGCGGAATGATCGGTCTGGCCATACATCCCTCATTCAAGACTATCGAGCACTGCCGTTAGCTCGGCAAGATTCGGCGGTGAGAAGATGGGCGAGAAGGGGGCGGCCCAACTCCAGCGGATGATGCCCTGCGCATCGATCACGAACACGCCGGGCAACGGCGCTCCCATTGCCGATCCCATACCGTATTGCGTGAAGACGCGCCATTCCGGATCGCTCAAAATCGGGTACGGTGCGCGCAAGACCTCGGCCACATAGCTGGTGGTCTCAAGATCAGTGCTGCTCACCACCAGCAGATGCACATTCCGCTGGACAAACTCGTTGTACTGGGCGCGGAGCGAGTAGAGGTGGGGCGCGCAGTTGGGACAGAAGACCCGCTCACTGAAGATGCGGGTCAGGTTGAGCACGACTGGCCGCCCGCGCAAGGCGCTGAGGGTGATGGTTTTGCCGTATTCGACTCGGTCTTCGGGTGGGCCGCTGAGGAATTGGGCGTAGGGCAAGGTGAAATCGGGCGCTACGCTGCCTACCGCCGGCACATTGGCCGGGCCGCGCGGGCGGATCAGTTCGCCCATAAATTTATCAGTTAATGGAACTAAAGGTCGCATTGGGCCAGCTCCTTTACTTAACGGGATGTATTAGTAGTATACCCCGATTCCGCCCAGATAGCGGTCTGTCCGGCCTTGATAGCCTATCTGCGCGTTTACCAGTAATTTCCTTACCAAACCCTTACAAAACTCTCGTATAGCTCTAACGCTGGCGCGGTATGCTACAAGTGAACCAAAAAAGTGTATCGGTTCACAAAGAATGAAAGGGTTCACGAGCAATGACCTCTACGCAAAATCAATCGACTGTCACTGAGATTTCTCCCCGCGAACTGTATGTCCGCCTACTGAGTGCGCAGCCGCTCTTTATCCTCGACGTGCGCAACGAAGATGAGTTCAAGCGCATGCCGGTCGAGGGCCATGCCACCCTGCGCACGCTCAACCTGCCCTATTTCGACTTCATCGAGGACGAAGAGGCGGCGCTGGCGCGCTTGCCGAAGGATGTCGAAGAGGTGGTCGTGATTTGCGCTAAGGGTGGCGCCTCACAGTATGTGGCCGAGGTGCTCAACAACCACGGCTATCGCGCGGTGTCGCTGAGCGAGGGGATGATCGGTTGGGGCAACTATTACGACGTGCGCGATGTGGCCAGCGCTGCTTGGGGCCGGATTGTGCAGATTGCCCGTCCCGCCCGCGGCGACCTCAGCTTCGCGATTATCAGTGATGGGCAGGCTGCGTTGGTTGATCCGCTCCGCCATATTAACGTTTACCGCGAACTGATCGAGGGCGCTGGCGCGAAGTTGACCGCTATTCTCGACACCCACGTTCACGCTGACCACATCAGTGGCGGCCCGGCGTTGTCGAAGGAGACCGGCGCGCCGTACTACATCCATCCCTACGATGCCATTCACCCGATCGATATGCTGCCGGCAGTGATCGCCTACGAGCCGCTGCGCGATGGGCAGGTCTTCCAGATCGGGCAGGTGCGAGTCACTGCTATTTGGTATCCGGGTCACACTCTCGGCCAAGTCAACTTCCTCGCCGAGACGCCGGATGGCGGGCGCTATCTGTTCACTGGCGACGGCATCTTCCTGCGCTCGTTTGGCCGGCCTGACCTCGGTGGCAAGGGTGAGGCGTGGACGCCGATCCTCTACCGCAGCATGTTCGAGTGGCTGCCGCGCCATTTGACCGATGACACGATGATCCTGCCGGCTCACTTCAGCACCCTCGATGAGGACGCTGGCAATGGCATCTTCGCCGCGCCCTACAAGCAGGTGTTGGCGCAGAATGACAGCCTCAAGCCGCGCACGCTGGAAGAGTTTACTAGCTACGTGCTTAGCCACCTGCCGGTCTTCCCGCCGGAGTACGTCGAGATCAAGCGGGTCAATATCGGGCTGGTCGAGCCGTGCGAAGGCAAGGCAAACGAGTTGGAGCTGGGCAAGAATATCTGTGCATTGGCCGGTTAAGTATCGTACAATAAGGAATAGTTGGGGCGGCAGGTGATCCGCCTGCCGCCGGTACATAGAGGAGGAGACCAATATGCCGCATTTTGATCAGACGTTGGACGTAAAGGGCGCGAAGTGCCCTATGCCGCTGGTGAAGAGCCGCAAAGCGATCACTGAGCTGCCGGTGGGGCAGGTGTTGCAGGTCATCTCGACCGACCGCGGTTCGGTCGCCGATTTTCAGGGTTGGGTCAAGACGGCTAAGAATGTCGAGCTGGTCGCCCAAGAGACGGTGCAAGAGAACGGGCAGGAGCTGTACGTTCACTATCTGCGCCGCACGGCCTAACCCAAAACGGTTGCTCCGGCAGGTGAAACTCAAACGTAAAGGAAGGAAAAACAATGACAACACCGATGACGGAAGCCGTTGATACGCAGGCCCTGCTGGCCCGGATCGCCGAACTCGAGCAGCGCGTCGCCGCGCTTGAGCAGTCGCCGGCGCAGGGAATCGAAGATCGGCTAGCGATGGTCGTCTTCTCTGGCGATCTTGACAAAGCCATTGCTGCGTTCATCATCGCTACCGGCGCCGCCTCGATGGGTCTCGAAGTGAGCATGTTCTTCACCTTCTGGGGCATCAGCGCGGTCAAGAAGCAGAAGGTCTTCAGCGGCAAGAACCTGCTCGAGCAGGGGTTCACCGCGATGCTGCCGGGCAAGCTGGGTGAGCTGGGTCTGTCGCAGATGAACTTCTTCGGCGCTGGCGCGCAGATCATCCGTGGCCTGATGAAGCAGCACGATGTCGCGTCGCCGGAAGAGCTGTTCGCGATGGCGCGCGAGCTGGGTGTGCGCATGGTCGTCTGCGATATGTCGCGCGAACTGCTCGGCATCAAAGATGAAGAGCTGGTGGAAGGGTTAGAGACCGGCGGTGTGGCGACCTTCCTTGGCGATGCCGCCCGCGCGAAAGTGACGCTGTTCATTTAAAAGCAGAGCCAACGCAGGCAGCGTATTGGAAAGCTGATCGGCGACGGCGCGATCACTCACCTAGCGAGGAACGCGCCGTCATTGCTTGTGAAAGGATAATGAGACAATGTTTCGTCAATTATTTCGCAATCCGCGTGAAACCCACGCGTATCACATTGGCACGATGACCGTGCAAGAATTGAAAGCTCAGTTGGACGCCCACACGCCGATGGTGCTGGTTGATGTCCGCCAGCCCGAAGAATTCGCTTATGACGGCCACGTGGCCGGGGCGCGGCTGTTGCCGTTGCCGATGCTGGCGATGCGGATGAATGAATTGCCCAAGGATCAGCCGATCGTCTGTATCTGCCGGTCGGGCAACCGCAGCCAAGTGGCCTGCGAGATGCTCCAGCGCCATGGCTTTACCAACGTGACCAATGTGGTCGGTGGGATGGTAGCATGGCAACGGGCCGGCTACCCTATGAATCGCCAACGGTAAATAGTATGGGCATAGCAGCGCTATGCCCATACTGCTCAGCCAAAGAAGAGAGATCTATGCAGAACCAGACTTCTTGCAACGCCTTACAACACCAGACTGAGGTCGCACCGCTGCGCAGCTATGCTGTCACCGAGCAGGTCTTGCTCGCGGCGCAGCCGCAGCCGGAAGATTGGCAACGTTTTGCCGAAGCGGGCTACAAAACCGTTTTGAATATCCGCAGCGATCCTGAGCGGGCGGCAGTGCAGGCTGCCAATGCTCGCGCCGCCGGTTTGCGCTATATTCATGCGCCGTGGCCGGCTTACGAGCTGGAACCGGAGCATCTGGCCGAGTTTGCCCGCATTGTCGAAGACCCCGAAACCGGTAAGCTCGTTTTCCACTGCCGCAGCGCGACGCGCGTCGGTCTGATCTGGATGCTTTACCGGATTATGCATCAAGGGTGGACGCGCGAGCAGGCCGCGGCCGAACTCCGCGCCGCCGGCTATGATAATGATGCGATGGAGACTTTTGAGTTTTGCGCAGGTGATTTCTTCGAGCGCGTTGGTATGCAGGCGTAGGGGGACACTATGGCGCCCGTTTCTGCTCGCCAGCCCAGCGTTCAATCCGCTTTGCTGGCGGCGCTCTACCGCTATCTGCCGTTTCTTACTTGGCTGCGTCGCTACCAGCGCGAGCATTTGCCCAGCGATGTAGTGGCAGGCATTGTCACCGCCATCATGCTCATTCCCCAGAGCATGGCCTACGCGCAGTTGGCCGGTCTGCCCCCGCAGATCGGTCTCTACGCCTCAGTAGCGCCGCTGATCGTTTATGCGCTCCTTGGCACCTCTGGGCAATTGTCGGTAGGGCCGGTGGCCATTACCTCGCTGCTGGTCTTTAGCGGCGTCAGTTCGCTGGCGACGCCAGGCAGTGAACGCTATATTCAATTGGTGCTCTTGCTGGCCTTTATGGTTGGCGTGATCAAGCTGCTGCTTGGCGTGCTGCGGTTGGGTGTGATTCTCAATTTCATCTCGCACCCGGTATTGGCGGCCTTTACCAGCGCCTCGGCGTTGATTATTGCCGTGGGCCAGTTGAAGTATATTCTTGGCTACCGGATCGGCGGCGAACACCTGCACGATACGATCGCGCAGGCGATTGCCGGCTTGGGCCAGACCAATCTTGTGACGCTGGCGATCGGTCTGGGGAGCATTGCCCTGCTGCTCCTCTTCCGGCACGGGTTACGTCCGCTGCTGCGGTGGGCCGGGTTGCCGCCGCTCGCCGTTACCCTGATTGTGAGCGGCGCGCCGCTGCTGACGGTGATTCTGGGGATTGTGATTGCGCAGGGTTTCCAGCTTGATCAGACGGCGAAGGTAGCAGTGGTTGGCGCGATTCCGCCCGGTTTGTCGCCGCTGAGCACGCCCGCCATGACGATGGCCGATGCGCAGGCGCTCTTGCCGGCGGCGCTGACCATCGTGCTGGTCAGCGTGGTTGAATCGATTGCGGTGGCGAAGGCGCTGGCTAGCAAGCGCCGGCAAGCGATTGATCCCGATCAGGAGTTAGTCGCGCTGGGAGGGGCGAATATCGCGGCCAGCTTCTTCAGCGGTTATCCGGTGACCGGCGGTTTCGCCCGCTCGGTGGTCAATGCGCAGGCTGGCGCGATTACCGGTTTGGCTTCGTTAGTTACCGCTGCCGGCATCGCCCTCATCTTGCTCTTCTTCACCCCGATCTTCTACTACTTGCCGCAGGCGGTATTGGCCGCGACCGTGATCGTTGCGGTGATCGGGTTGGTCGATCTGCGCGAGCCGCAGCGGATCTGGCGCACTAACCGCGGCGATGCCTTCACGTGGCTCATCACCTTTGTCGCCGTGCTCGTGCTTGGCATCGAGACCGGCATCTTCGCTGGCGTGGCCTCGGCGCTGGTGTTGTACCTCTGGCGCACCAGCCGCCCGCACATCGCGATTGTGGGCCGGTTGGGGGATAGCGAAGTGTATCGCAACGTCGAGCGTCATCAGGTCAAGACGTGGCCGCATGTGGTAGCGGTGCGGGTTGACGAGAGTCTCTACTTCGCGAATACCCGCTACCTCGAGCAGGCGCTGCTGCGGATTGTGGCGGAACGGCCCGAAGTGAAGCATCTGGTGCTGATCGGTTCAGCCATCAACTTCATCGACTCGAGCGCCTTGCATACCCTCGATCACCTGATCGACGAGCTGCGCGATGCCGGGGTCGAGTTCCATCTGGCCGATATTAAGGGGCCGGTCATGGATCGGCTCAAGCAGTCGGAGTTGCTCGATAAGATCGGCCAAGATCACATTCATATTACGACCCACACCGCAATGCTGGCGTTGGGGTGCCGGGATTGAAATAAAATGGGTTGGGATTGCGTTCCCTGCGTTGGCAGGGGAACGCGCGTTTATAGTTTGGGCGGCGTGAGTAGCGTGGATGGCGCCATGCGGCAGTAACACTGCCGCACTCCATAGGGGAATCACTGCGCTACGCCGCCCTGTGATTTGAAAGGCAAACCCATGCGACGCTTCTTCATCAGTGCATTCCTATTGGTGTTTGTAATGCTTGCCGCTTGCGGGCCGGCCACCACGACGACCACCGTGCCGGCGACCACCACCAAGCTGCCGGCAGAAATCAACGTGGCCCGGCTGAAAACGATGCTCGATCAGAATGAGAATTTCTTCTTGCTGGATGTGCGCACGCCGCAGGAATTTGTCCAAGACGGGCGCGTCGCGCAGGCAACCCTCATCCCGCTGCAAGAGCTGGAACAGCGTTTGAACGAATTGCCCACCGATAAGCCAATTGTCTGCATTTGCCGGTCGGGCAATCGCAGCGCAGCAGCGTGTGATCTCCTCCGCTCACGCGGATTTGAAGCGATCAACGTTGCCGGTGGTATGCGAGCATGGAAGGCCGCCGGCTATCCGGCGGTGGTCGGGCCGTAATCGTGCCGTTGGCAATTGAGTGGCAATTCACGAAAAGTCATCTGATTTGGCTCTTGACAACTGATGATGTGTAGAGTAGGATAAGCACGGTAAAGGAAGTTGCTCCTTGGTAGGCGCGGCTTCACACAAATAGAGGTTACTGCTCTGGCCCGTCGAAAGACGCTAAGGGGTATACAGCAAGCTCGGCTTAAGGGCTTGACCAAGGTAACTGCGGCATTGCCGCTATGTTGTGTGACGGCTTAAGCTCAACCGGAGAGGGAGCTGGCGGGAACGCTTTCACCCCCTCTGGGATGGCTAGAGGGGTTTTTGTTTGAGGTGTCACGATGGACGAGGGTAGTCACGGTAGCCGGCGGCGCAACGCCGCAACAACCTCCCTAGCCCTCACCTTTCTTGCCAGCGTCGCGTAGTTTCACCTACGTTCCCCCTGATGACGCCCCGGCAAGTATGGTGCGCCGGGGTTGTTTGTTGAGCGCCAGCCCGATGCGATTCTTCGCATCCACCTATCACGGCGTCGCGTCGCTGTCTCCCATAGTGTGAACAACAACAGATTGCCACAGTGCCGCTGCTGATCGTAGATCGGCAGCAGGAAGGCAGTGTCTTACCTGCACGGGGTTGGGCGCCGGTTTGCGCCGGTTAGCTGATCGCGTGCCTGCATGCATGGCTTATTGCGCTCGTTGTGTTCTCATTTGTGAACAAAAGGAGGAAACCGCGATGCTGGTGATGCGCTGGACCCTCGACAAGGATGGCCGCCTGACGGCTACGTTCACTCGCTCGAACATTCGCCCGCTGGCGATCAAGGTATCGCCGGCCAAGCAGCGCCGTGCGCACACTGCTGCACTGGCGCAACCCAAGCCCACCCGGACGCCTTCGCTAGGCCGCTTGATTTGGCTAACGATTAAGCCGTGGTAAATGCGCCGCTGGCAACAATGGGGTTGCCAAGCCGCTTATGTCTTCGCTGGATTGCGATCAATGTTAGGAGGCTCATCTATGCGCGCAACCTTTCCTGATGCTGGCGTGCTGCGCCCGCGCCTGAAATTGACCCCGTGGGACGTAGTTGTGGCGCCGTTGGTGATCACGGCCATTCTCTTGTTGACCATCGCTTTCCAAGGCGCATCGCAGCCGTTCGATGCTGCCACGCCTGATCTGACGGTGAGTTTGGATCCGGCTAACTTGCCGTACTATAGCTTGCGGACGGTGTTTCGCATGTTTTTGGCAGTGTTGTTAAGTCTGCTCTTTACGTTTACGGTTGCCACCCTCGCCGCCAAGTCGCGCCGCGCCGAGGCGGTCATCATTCCGGCGCTGGATTTCCTCCAATCTTTGCCGATTTTGGGCTTTTTGACCGTGACGACGGCAATCTTCCTTGGCACGTTCCGCGGCAGTTTACTGGGGCTAGAGGCGGCGAGTATCTTTGCGATCTTTACGTCGCAAGTCTGGAATATGGCGTTTAGCTTTTACCACTCGCTGATCACAGTGCCGCGCGAGTTGCAAGAGGCGGCGGCAGTGCTGCGGCTCTCGCCGTGGAAGAAATTCTGGAAGCTCGAAGTGCCGTTTGCGCTGCCCAGCTTGATCTGGAACACGATGATGTCGGTGTCGGGTGGGTGGTTCTTTGTAGTCGCTTCCGAAGTCATTGCGGTGGTTGGGCGCGACAATGACCAATATTTGCCGGGAGTGGGATCGTATATCGCGGTAGCTATCGAACAGGCTGATGTGGCGGCAATGGTCTATGCCGGTCTGACGCTGCTGATCATCATTTTGATCTACGACCAGTTGGTTTTCCGCCCGATTGTGGCGTGGGCGGAGAAGTTCAAATTCGAGCAATCTGAAGCGCAGGAAGTAGCGCAATCGTGGATGCTGCGCTTGTTGCAGCGGTCGGGTTTTGCTGGCAGCCTGAGCGCGATCGGCGTGACGATCCGGCGCGCGTTGCCGGCCTTCCCGGTTGGCGATGCACCCGGCGCGCGGGTGGAAACGCAACCCGTGCCGCGCCCTATTGATCAGGTCATTGACCGGGTGTGGTATGGGTTGGTGGTTGCCGTGACGCTGTGGGCAGTTTGGTTTCTTGCAGTCTATATGTTCGGGCCGGGATTAGGCTTTGCCGATGGGAAGGTGCTGGCGGCTAATCCAAATGTGAATACCGATTTCGATCCTGCGATTGCCCGCCAGTTTGCCGCGCTTGGCGTGACGACCAACCCCGATCACACGGTCTGGTTGTCGGATGTATGCGCAGCAACCGCTGGCGGCGCGCAGGTCAGTGCAGATTTGGCGGCATTGCTGGGTAACGAGCGCGTCAACGTTCCAGAAGATCTAGTGGTGGCCTGCGCCGTCCCTATGGTTCCCGCCGGCAAAGTCGCGTGGTCAGAGGTGATTGAGTGCCTCTGGCTCGGTTTGCTCACCACGCTGCGCGTCGTGCTCTGGATCGGCATCTCGACGCTGGTATGGACGCCGGTTGGCGTTTGGATTGGGTTGCGCCCGCGAGTGGCGCAGGTTGTCCAGCCGCTGGCCCAGTTTGCGGCAGCGTTCCCGGCCAACCTGCTCTTTCCGGTGGCAGTGGTGCTGATTGCCACGTATGCCTTGCCGCAAGATCTGTTTCAAGCGCCGCTGATGATCTTGGGGGCGCAGTGGTACATCTTGTTTAACGTCATTGCCGGCGCTGCCAGCATTCCGAACGATCTGAAGGAGGCGGCGCAGGTGTTGGGGTTGCGCGGTTGGGCGTGGTGGCGCAAGTTAGTCATTCCGGCCATCTTTCCGGCGTTTGTTACCGGCGGCATCACCGCGTCGGGTGGTTCGTGGAATGCCTCAATTGTCTCGGAGGTGGTGTCGTGGGGCGCAACAACCCTCACCCTCAGCGGGTTAGGGGCCTACATCGCCTACTGGAGCACCGGCGAGTTTAACCCGCACGTCGGGTTGGGCATGCTGGTGATGGGACTGCTCGTGCTGGCCTTCAACCGCTTGTTCTGGCGCCGGCTCTACCTGCTGGCTGAGACGCGCTTCCGCTTGGATTAATCGAAAGGAGCAAGGTCATGGTGACGACGTTCACGCCAAAGCAGACGGCGAGCGCCGGCAAAGTCATCCTGAGCGCCCGCAATCTCCATAAAATCTTCAAGACGCCGGAGGGGAACGATCTGTTGGTCCTCGACAACATCAATCTCGATCTGGCGGAAGGTGAGATTGTCGCTCTGCTAGGCCGCTCTGGATCGGGCAAATCGACGCTGCTGCGCTGCCTGATCGGGTTAATCTCGCCGTCGAGCGGCGAGGTGCGCTACCGTAACCGGCTCGTCACTGGCCCAATGCCGGGCATGGCGATGGTCTTCCAATCGTTCGCGCTCTTTCCTTGGTTGACGGTGTTTGAGAATGTCGAACTGGGTCTGGAAATGCAAGGCATCGCGGAGGGAGAGCGGCGGCGGCGGGCTTTGGAGGCAATCGATCTGATCGGCCTCGATGGGTTCGAGAGCGCCTATCCCAAGGAGTTGTCGGGCGGGATGCGCCAGCGGGTTGGCTTTGCCCGCGCGCTCGTCACCAATCCCGATGTGCTCTTGATGGATGAGCCATTCTCGGCGCTCGACGTGCTCACCGCCGAGAACCTGCGCGCCGAGTTGCTCGATCTGTGGGAAGCGCGGCGGATTCCGACCAAGGCTATTTTGATCGTGACCCACAACATTGAAGAAGCGGTGTTGATGGCCGACCGGGTGCTCATTCTCAGCTCTAATCCGGGCCGGATCATCAGCAGCCAGCGGATCGAGGTGCCACGCCCGCGCGATCGCAACGATCCGGAGTTTGTGGCGACAGTCGAAACGATCTACCGGGTGATGACGGCGCCGGAGGCCGCCTTTACCGGCGCGGCGGCGGTGGCGATTGATCATGCGAGCTTGGGCATGCGGCTGCCGGTGGTTGAAGTGGCACGGGTCATTGGCCTGATTGAGCGGATCGACGCCGGCCCCGAGCGCGGGCGCAGCGATCTGCCGGCGCTGGCGGCTGATATGCAGCTCGAAGTGGATGATCTCTTCCCGATCACTGATGCGGCTGAGCTGCTCGGTTTTGCTCAAGTTCGTGAAGGCGACATCATGCTCTTGCCGGAAGGAGTGAAGCTGGCGCGGAGCGATATTCAAGCGCGCAAGGCAATTGTAGCCGAACATCTAATGAACCGGGTGCCGTTGGTGGCTCATATCCGGCGAGTGCTGGCAACCCGGCCTGATCACCGCGCTCCGCGCGAGCGTTTCTTGATTGAGTTGGAAGATTTTATGGGCGCGGAAGAGGTGGAACGCACGCTCGATACCGTGATTGACTGGGGCCGCTACGCTGAACTCTTTGAGTACGATGTGCGCGAGGGACGGTTGCGTTTGCCGGAGAACGGCGGCTGATTACCTCTTGAAGGAGGTCGCTATGCCACGAGGCATTCGCCGTGGCGCGTGGCGCCAGCGCGTCGCGGGTTACCTCACGCTGCTGCCGGCAATGTTCGTGGCCGAATTGCTCGTTCAGGCTGGGATCGAACCACTTTCCCGCCAAGGCATCGCCATTCTGGCGCCGGTAGTGATCGGCTTGGTGCTGCTCGGCGGCTGGATCAGCAGCCGGCCCTAAGACGCAGGGCTGGCTGCTAAGGGGTTTAAGCAGGGGGCTTGCCGGTCAGAGATTTTCGACCGGATTGGCCTCAAGCGATGATAATGACGGCAACCACCTAATCAACCTACCCTGCCGTGCAGCTCCATCAGCCAGCATCACCGTAGACGCGATACACAGCGCGTCTGCTGCATCCCTCACTCTGATTTCTGTTCTGCTATCAATCGCTCGCCGCAATACATGCAGAAGTTTAATGACACCTCAACTGCTTTGTGGCAAGACGGGCAATATTGCAGCGCATGAGGCGGATCACGAGCTTCTATGCGGCGTTCTGCACGAATGTTACTAGCAATAGATGGTGTAGGTAGCGGGATAGGGAATGAACTCTGGTGATATTCCTTGTATAGAGTAACCGCATTCACAACGGCGATCGCCACGAACAGCGCCCATGCCAGCCAAAACCAAAGTTCATATCTAAGTTCAATACCTTGTGGTTTTAGTATTAACGCAGCCTCTGAATCTGCTATTGACTTAAAAGTGAGAAATAAGATCGTACCAAGCCCTGATGCGACCGTTAAGGCGATAGATTTTATGCGTGTTGAGATTTTAAAAAAGTGACGCCCAAGGAGGCTATAGCTAAGACAAACGCACCGAACATGTAAATGTTTGGTGTGACCGGTTGGGGTCCTATTTGTGGCCCTTGTGGCGTGTTGACAATAAGTGGCCCGCCAGTCACCATTTGTATTCCGGAGACGCTAGCACTGCCAAATCCTCCACAGGATGCTGTGATGAAAGGAAGAAAGAATAAGATGATTAATGCGATGATCATGCTACGAGATACTATCATGGTAATGCTCTTCTTGGTATAATTGTAGTTTCATGGTGACAAGTAGTAAACAATGCGACAGATCATCCATCCTACGGAGCTCCTTGCTATTGAAATAGCAAGGAGATTTGTCTGTTGATCATCGATTGTGCCCAAAATACACTATAGATAGCTATTTCCCTGCCCTCCTTTCTTAATGTTATTATGCGTTTATTAGCTGAATTCACCAATCTTTCGTTGCCGTAGTATCATCAAACAAATGACACTACGGCGACGATCGCGTTCATCGGCAGTCACTGCACGCAAGGCCGGAACTTATACCCGTACACTAACACCCCATCTTCGCCGGTATCCATCAACCGGCGGGTGACCATCTCGACCGGCATGCCGATCGCGAGATCAGCCTCATCGCAATCGGTCAATTGGGCCGTGACGAGGGGGCCTTCCGCTAACCGCACTAGCGCCACCGGGTAAAGACCGAGACTTTCGTATCCCGACGGCGCTTGGCGGATCACGCTGAAGCTATAGATCTCGCCGCGCCCGCTGAGCTGGTACGGTTCCCAATCGTTCGGGTCTTCATTAAGGGTTGGCGGCTGGGCTGGGAAGCGCACTTCGCCGGTGTGGCGATGGCGTTGTCCTTCCAGCCGGTAGCGAGTGGTGCGTTCCCGCCAGTGTCGAGCAATGTTCATGGTGCAAAACCTCCACCAAGGGCAAGACTGACAGCGGCTATGATGGTTCCTGCTATGCAGACAAAGATAATGGCGATGATGGCCAGAATGATGGCAATGTAGAGCGCTTTCCGCGCCGGCAGATTCATGCCTGACTGAATGGCCAGATAGACCAAGTAGACACCGTACAATGTCAGCGCCAGCGAAATGAACCCGCTAATGAGGGGGAGGGGGATGGCGCTGGCAAGGGTCTGTGCCACTGACAACGGTGACGAGAAGAGCGAAATCCCCCACGCGAGCTCGCCAAAGCTGCCGGTACCGCCAAAGGCGCGGCCAAGCAGATAGATCAACCCCCAAATAATCAGCGAGCCGATAATGGTGCTAAAAATGCCGCTGAGGACAAGGTTGATGATATTCCCCTGCTGGGCGAGCGTCGTCTCGATCACGTCGGAGGGCACGTTTTGCGCCTCTAACTGTGCGCGTATTTGCCCTACCTGCAAAGGCCATGTGATGGCGGAAAGAATGCCATTGATCACGCTGGCAATGACCGCGTAGATCAATGCCCAAACCAGATTATCGCGCTCGTGTTGCTCAAACGTTTGTGCGGACGGCTTGGTAAGGACTGCAATACTGCCGTTGATCATTTCCTGAATCACAGGGATGCTCCCTTGGTTGCAAAGAGGTGGAAAGCAGCCTTATTGTACCACACGCAATTACCTGTGTAAAGGGGCGCTTACGATTCACGGATCAAAATATGGCTCACTGCGGTGGCACCGATCCCGCCGAGCGATTGGGCCAAGCCGGTGCGGGCATTGGCAACTTGGGTAGCCCCTGCCGTACCGTTGAGTTGGCGGGCGATCTCAATCACTTGGTAGATGCCGCTAGCCCCACCCACATCGCCGCGTGCTTTGTAGCCGCCGGCAGTGGCAATCGGCGTCTTGCCCGTGGGCGTAATCGCGCCTTCGGCAGCATGGCGCGGGGCTGTGCCGGGTTCGTAACAGCCAATCGCTTCCAACGCCAAGGTTGCGGCAATGCCGTGCGGATCGGTCAGCTCCCAGACGTGAACATCGCCGACGCCGAGGTGGGCGCGGCCCAGCGCGATGTGGGCGCTGGCGCGGGCGGCGTTGAGTTCGAGCGGGTTGCGCCGGCGGTGCAACGCTGGGGTATCGGTGGCAACC
>NZ_DAOTWH010000091.1:0-10900 GCF_034435895.1 Chloroflexus sp. | reverse complement strand
TAGGGACATAGCAACGCTATGCCCCTACGACGACACGCCAACGTTCTATTTTGATGTTGTCGATGAACCGGTTTGATCGCCTTTTGTGGCTGCTTACCGTGATCGGATTGGCGATCCGGGTGGCAGCCGTTGTAGTGCTTAATGATTATCGCGCGCCAATCACCGCCGAATACGGGATTGTGGCCCACAATCTGGTTGCTGGCAAGGGGTTTTCCGGTGGCGGCTGGCTTGGCCCCGAACAGCCGACGGCGCTCAATACGCCGCTCTACCCGTTATTGTTGGCGTTTTGGTTGTGGATTGGCATACCTCTGCCGTTTCTCGCCGTTGAGTTGGCACAGGCAGTCCTCTCAGCCCTAATCATTTACCTGATCGGCAAGATTGCCGCACAGGCGTTCGCTCCGGTGGTTGGGGCTATCTCGGCGGTAGCGACTACGGTTTATCCGCCCTTGATCTATTTCTGTAAGCAGATTTCGCCGGCGATTTTGACCGCGTTTTGTACCGCGCTCGTTTTCTACGCTATCGTGCTGTTTTTTGCCCATCCAAGCCGGAAACGCGCGGCGCTGCTTGGTTTGGTTTGGGGCGTCGGGTTGCTGGCCGAGCCGATCTTGCTGGTGGCTGCGCCGGGAGCAGCCTTGCTCTATTGGTTCCGGCAAACGCCGTCGGCCCGGCAACAGAGCGTGTTGCTGCTTGCTGGCGCTGCGCTGGTCGCAGTGGTCATCGTCGCGCCGTGGACGGTGCGCAACTATCTGGTGTTTCACCGCTTTGTGCTGCTCAAAACCTCGTTTGGCCTCAATTTTTGGATGGGCAATAATCCCAATGCCACCGGCTTTCTCTACACCATGGCCGGCGAGCCGATGCCGAATACGCTCGCCCCTGAGCGAGCGGCTTATCTCGCTTCGCTCAACGAAGCCGAGCGTTATGCCGTGTTGCAGCAGGAAGCGTGGCAGTGGATCGCTGCCCATCCCGATCGCTTCCTTGAGCTGACCATCAAGCGGATCGGCTATCTGTGGCTGATCTCGCCGACCTTCCAGATCACCAGCGAAAACATTGCTGAGCCGGGGTACTTTTACCTCATACGCTACGCGATCCAGATCCCCCTGTTGCTGTTGGCCGTGATCGGTGCAGTGATCGCGTATCGTCGCTACCGGGCAGCGTTATGGCTCTGCCTCTGGTGGTTGGTGGCGTTTACTGCACCCTACGCCATTTCGGTAGCCGGCAATACCCGTTATCGGCTGCCGGTCGAGCCGATCTTGCTCATGTTGGCTGCGGTGGTGGGTTCGGTGGCGTGGCGCTGGTGGCAGGGTCGGGTACCGAGATGACGCTGCACTGCCGCGCGGCTGCCAGCGCTGGTGAGGCGAGAGCCGCACGATCGTGCAGTTTTACTTGAGGAGATCGATCGCTGCTTGCAGTTGCGGGTCTTCTTCCGCGACGGGGAGCCGCACCGCCGCGCGGCTTTACTTGAGAAGATCGATTGCTGCTCGCAGTTGCGGGTCTTCTTCTGGGGGGAAGCGCCACCATTCCGCTTCAATCAGCACATCGGGCACGACGCCGGTGCCCTCGATGAGCGTGCCATCAGGTAGTTGATAAGCGACTTCGGCTAGTAGCAAACGCGATCCATCGCTAAACTCGTACCCGTAGAGATTTTCGGTATTGCCTGCCGATGGTACGCCGACAATCGTGGCTTGGCGCAACACCCGCATCCCGGCGGCGAACATCTCGGCAGCGCTCGCCGTCTCGTCGCTGATGAGTACCACCACCGGAATGCCGGTGAGACCGGGGATAGTGCGTCCGCGCGGGATGAGCTGCTCTTCCCGATCGCGCCGCCCAACCGATGCGCCGATGCTGCCGCCATCTTGGAAGAGGGCGATGATGTTGCGCATCACGTGAATGTAGCCGCCGCTATTGTCGCGCACGTCGATGATCATCCCGCGCACCGGCCCGCTGGCCAGCAGGCTGGTAAGTGCGTCACGAGCTTGCGCATCGGCGTTATCGACATAAAAACTAGGAATGGTGAGCAAGCCGATGTCATCGGCCAATCGCTCGGCGGTCACCCGGTTGAAGATTGCAATGTCGATCACGGCTCGCATCACCTCAACGTCCCGCGGCGGTTCGTCGCCGCGCTTGATCGTCAGCCGCACCGTAGTGCCGGGGATGCCGCGCACCGCGCCAATCGCGCCGGCAGGGCCAAACGCATTGGGGTCATTGAATGGAATGCCGTTCACCGCTACAATCAGGTCACGCGGGCGCAACCCGGCCTGATCGGCTGGCCCGCCGGTAACGACCCGCGTGATCAAACCGCCTTCATCAATCGTGCGCACGCTCACGCCAATGCCGCCATACTGCAATTGGCCGCGCGCTTCGGCAATCTGGGCCGCCGCTTCTTGCGGTGACTCGTACCGCGAATGGTCATCGCCAAGCTGCGCGATCATATCGCGCATGATCGTGTAAAACGCTTCTGGTGTCGCCGCAGCTTCGACTTTTGGTTGCAATTCGGCGCGTACTGCCTGCCAGTCGAGACCGTTATAGTCTTCGTACAAATAATTGTCGCGCACCGTTTCCCACACTTGCCGAAAAATTTGCAGGCGCTGTTCCCGGCTCAGCGGGGCAAGGGTCGGGGTTGGCGCGATCGTTGCTACTGGCGGCGCCGGGGTTGGCGAAAGGTTCAACCCGCTCACAGCGCCGCCTGCCGGTGCAGGGGTTTCGGCTGGCAACGGGATGCGAGTAGCCGGCGCAGCAGGCCGGCTGTAGCCGGTGGTCGTTGGTTCTGGCTCGCCGCGCACAAACGTGCAGCCGGCAATCGCCAGCGTGGTGAGCAACAGCAGAATGATTCGTAGGCGATGCATAGCGTTTAACCATAGATGCCCTTGGTTCGGAGCAGGTTGCTGCTCAACAGTATGATACCATTAGCGTTATGCCTGCGCGGTGAGAGCTTGCTTAGGAACGTGGCGCCGGCATAAGACGAGAGAGACCGTATGTTGCCAGACATTCAATTCGTGCAACGACCGGGGATGATCGAGTTCGGTTGGGGGCATCTTGGCGCCGAGTTATTGCCACGCGCCGAAGTGTTGCGCGCCGCAACGTGGACATTGACCAACGATGCGCCGGCTGCGTTGACGTATGGCTATGCTCAAGGGCCGGGCCGGTTGCTGGCCCTGCTGGCCGAACGTTTGGCCGTGTCCGAAACCGATCTGATGATTACCGGCGGTACATCGCAGGCGCTCGATATGCTCTGCAAGCAATTCACCAAACCGGGTGACGTGGTGCTGGTTGAAGCGCCAACTTACCATCTGGCCTTACGAATCTTTCGCGACTACGGTCTCCGTTGCGTAACAGTGCCGGGTGACCAGCAAGGATTGCACGTGGCAGCGGTGACGGCGCTCGTCAAGCTCTTGCGCAGCCGGGGCGAACGGATCGCCTTTCTCTATCTGGTGCCAACCTACAACAATCCCAGCGGCGTCACGTTGCAGGCTGAGCGGCGGGCCGAATTGGCGCGCGTGGCGACGGCGTTAGAATTGACTGTGATCGAAGATGAGGCGTATGCCGAGTTGTGGTACGATGCGCCGCCGCCGCCGCCGATTGCGAGTTTCGCTCCCGGCGGCCCGCTCATCCGGCTAGGCAGTTTTGCCAAAGTGCTGGCTCCCGGTCTCCGGTTAGGCTGGATGCAAGCGCCGGCCGCCGTGATTCAACGCTGCACACAGGCAGGTATGCTCGACAGTGGCGGCGGGGTGAACCATTTCACGGCCCATGTGGTATTGGCCCTCTTGCAAGCCGGCGATTTTGAGCCGCATCTGCTGGATCTGCGGGCAGCGCTACGGGAGCGCCGCAATACGCTGCTGGCTGCGTTGGCCCGCTTGATGCCACCCGGTGTTACGTGGCGTCCGCCGTTGGGTGGTTTTTTCGTTTGGTTGCGCACGCCGGCCACGGTTGACACCACGGCGTTGCTGAGCCAAGCTGAAGCGGCGGGGGTTTCCTACATTCCCGGCGAACGGTTTTATGCCAATGGCGGTGGGCGCAACGAGCTACGGCTCGCCTTTTCGATGGTGCCTGCAGCGGAACTGGTCGAAGGCGCGCGCCGGTTGGGTCAGGTATTGAAGCGGGCCATCGGCTAGCACCGGCTTGCTAAGGATTGAGGGGCAGATAGAACAATCTGCTGAGCACAACCATTGACTGCTATGTGATGTCTCAACGCTCGGCACTGCGCTCCCCTCTCCCGCCGCGAGGTGGGAGAGGGGCTGGGGGTGAGGGTGGAACGGCGCATTACACCGTTAGCCACCACAGCCATGCTCATGGCTTCTGTCTGCTCTTGAACCGCCAAGGGTAAGTGAGGAACGCAGACCGCTGGCCCGTAGCAACAGTTCGTCGCGCTGCAAGACCGTTTGGAATGACGTATGCCTCCCGAATCCATTGCGCTGTTCCTAACGAGCGATGATGCTGGCCGTCCACTCGGCGAGATCGCCGCCGAACGGTTAGGCGAGGTTGGCCGGCAAGCTGCTGCCCGTGGCGGCCTGTGGTTGCACCGGCGCCGGGTGACGCCTGACACGCCGGCCACTGCTGGCGAGACGCTGCTCGTGCGGCTGCCTCCGGCAGGCGGTTACTGCGACGCGCCGGTCACGCTCGCTCACATCATCTACGAAGACGACGATCTGTTGGTGATCAACAAACCTCCCGCTTGTTACGTCGGTGACACGCCATGGGATACGCAGGGTAGTGTGCTGGCGGTCTTGACGCGGTTGCTCACCACGCGCGACGGCCAACCCCCCCCCTTTCATCTTGCCCACCAGCTTGACTTCGGCACCTCAGGAATCCTCGTGCTCAGCAAGCATCCCCGCGCCAACGCGCCGCTCCATGCTGCCTTCAACCGTGGTCAGGCGCAGAAACGGTATCTGGCGGTATGTACTAACTATATGCCGGCGCAGGTGGAACTTATAACAGGTCATGGCCGCGCTGCCGGCGGGCGCTGGCGCCTCTACGATCGGTCAGAGATCGGGCGATCGTTGCCTGACGGCCAGCGCGTTAAGTTGGCGCACACCCGCTTCGTGCTGCGCCGCCAATTCGCCCAAGCCGCGCTAGTATGGGCTATTCCTTTGACCGGTCGCACCCATCAAATTCGCCTCCACCTCGCTTCGTTGGGCTGCCCGATCCTCGGCGACGAACGCTACGGCGGGCCAACGGCAGTTGCCGGTCTAATGCTGGCCCATCCGCTCCTCCACGCTGCCGAACTCAGCTTGCCGCATCCGCGTGACGGCAAGCCGCTGCACCTCTTCTGCCCGCCGCCGCCGGTGTTTCAGAGTGTGATTGGACAATTATATTAGGCGCTGAGAAGTCATAAAAAACAGCGCATCATACGTGCGCTGTCACAACTGCAACACCCGTTTGTTCTTCTGCGTTTTTTGCGCCTAACCCACCCGTGGCGATCGCCGCACCCGTCCGGCTAGCATCCCTCCAACAGCGCCGAAGGCGCAGCCAATCATTTGCCCTAGCAACAACAACGACGGTACAGCGATCCCGACGTTGGTGATGGTTGCAACCAGAATCCCAACTACTCCCACCAGCAAGCCATGCATTGCGTAGGAATTATCGGCCAGCCACCCAGCGACAAACCCGCCTACGCCGGTCAAACTAGCGCCGATCAAGATTAAAAGCACATGGATTGGGTTAGATAACGATGGATCGGTGAACACCGCACTCTGCCCGGTGGCCAAGATGACCACCTGCAACAAAATCGTAAACGCGAAATCGGCCATGAAGCCAGAGATTACTGCCGTCCAGCGAATATTCACGGCTTTCCCTTGCGGATGATAACGCCAAGGCGCAACAGCTTACCAGTATACGCGCCGGCATCTGTGATTATGCCAGCGCCAATATCGTAACACAATCCGCTTCGTGCCATTGCATTCCCGATCGCGTTAGCATCCTCGCATCAACTTGCCATTCGCCAGACAAAGAGAAAGACGAGCAACGAGATTTGCAAGGCATGAGCGACATCGTACCGCGCCGCGCCCCAGAATTCCTCTTGGCCCAACCACCACCAGATCCGGTTGAGACCGGATCGCACCCGAATATCGCTATCCCACCGTTGCAAATGTGAGACACGAGCTAAGCGTAATAACCGGCGAAGACTGTTGGCGAGCGTAACCATCCACGCTCCCGCAACCAGTAGTTGCAGTAGCACCTCCATGCAGCGCACTCCTTTGATGTGGTGTTGTGGTTTGAGACAGTGGGCGCCGGCGCTGGCGCGGAGTGATCACAAGATCACTCTTTGTACATAGTATGCACTGATTTTGCCCAAATGCGCAAGGGAGATATGCGAAGAATTTCCCGGTTGCGGGGTGAAAGTTATCCTATGAGGGTGATGTTCCCGTGGTCAGTACAAGTGCCGTCGGCGCCATCCCCCCGCACCCCTCCTGTCAGTGCGAGCCGCCAGAGGCGGCGAAGCAATCTCCCATGAGCACGGATTGCATCCGCTCCAGCATCAATATTCGCCAAAGGGGGAGATTGCTGCGGGGGCTACGCCCCCTCGCAATGACATAGGGGGGCGCTTCGCCTAATAATACGAATATGCGGCAGTTTCCCTGCCGCACTCCATATCATTCTAGTCGTCATCGTCTCCCGCGATCCGGCGCATCCGGGCCACAATCGCTGCTGCTCCCACTAGGGCTAGCATCGAGCTACACATGACTAGCATCAGCCACGTTGCATAACGGCCAAGCAGAGCGCTGATCAGCGACTCTTCCGGCTCTTGCGTGGTACGTGGCGTAATGGCGTTCGTTGTGATGGGGAGTGTGGCGGCCGGCGTAGAAAAAGTGCTCATAGCTGCGCTGGCCGGCGGCGCAGCGAGCGCGATCGTGGCGAGAAGGGTTACGAGCAGGACATGGCTCAGGAATGTTCGGTTGTGCATACAGGCGTCTCCGTGACGGCGGCTCACCCGGCGCTATGATAACAAATCTGCCGTCCGGTCATACAATCGCCGTTTCCCGCTGCCACGCCATCGTCCGATTCTTGACCGGCTGGTCGTCAGCAATCTGGCCGTCGCGCACGCTGATGATCCGCTCAGCGTGTTGGGCAACGTCGTGTTCGTGCGTCACCAGAATGACGGTAATGCCCTGCTCGGCGTTCAGCCGCTGAAAAATGCCCATAATCTCGGCCCCGGTGCGTGTGTCGAGTGCGCCGGTCGGCTCGTCGGCCATGATAATTCGCGGTTCGTTGACGAGGGCGCGGGCAATCGCTACCCGCTGCTGTTGACCGCCCGATAGCTCGTTGGGTCGGTGGTGCAGCCGGTCGCCCATCCCGACGGCCTCTAACGCCATCCGTGCCCGCTCTTGCCGGTCGGGCCGGCCCCTCCCATACAGCATTGGCAACTCGACGTTGCGCAGCGCCGTGGTGCGCTGGAGCAGCATGTATTGCTGGAAGACGAAGCCGATCTTCTCGTTGCGGATGATCGCTAACTCGTCGTCGGTCAGCTCGCCGACATTGACCCCTTCGAGCAGGTATTCGCCTGAGGTGGGCCGGTCGAGACAACCGATGATGTTCATCAGCGTGCTCTTGCCGCTGCCCGATGGCCCCATAATCGCGACCATCTCGCCTTGGTTGATGGTGAGCGAGATTCCGCGCAAGGCATGTACTTCGGTTTCGCCCATGACGTAGACTTTGGTGATATTGTTCAATTGAATCAGCGGGGTCATAACATTCCTTGCCGCAATGGTTGGCGATCTCCGGCGCGCGGCGGTGCGCGGCAGTCCTGATTCGCATTGTACCCGATTTTACCCGCCATGCGCCTGACATCGCCGGGCCGGAAAGACTGGTATAATGGTATTTAATGTGACGGTATTCTAGCGCTAATTGTTGAGGCATCTATGACCGATCCGGCTGCCGCCCGCCCGCTAGAGATGGATAAAGCCTACGAGCACCGCCTCGTCGAGCAGCGGCTCTACAATTGGTGGGAGCGTAGCGGTCTGTTTGCGCCGCGCGATGATGCTCCCCGTTCGCCTTTTGTCATCTCGATCCCGCCGCCCAATGTCACCGGCGAGTTGCATCTCGGCCACGCGATGTTTGTCGCCATCGAAGACCTGCTGATCCGCTGGCGCCGGATGCAGGGCTATCAGACATTGTGGGTGCCCGGTACCGATCATGCCGGCATTGCTACCCAGACGCAGGTTGAGAAGCTGCTTGAACGCGAGGGAACGTCGCGGCAGGCGGTGGGGCGCGAAGAGTTTTTGCGCCGCACGTGGGAATGGAAAGAGAAGTACGGCGGCGAGATTACGCGCCAGTTGCGCTGGCTGGGTGCGTCGTGCGATTGGTCGCGCGAGCGTTTCACTCTCGATCCCGGTTTGTCGCGTGCGGTGCATACCGCGTTTAAGCGCCTCTACGATGATGGCTTGATCTATCGCGGCACCTACCTCGTCAACTGGTCGCCCAAGCTGCAAACCGCCGTCAGCGATCTTGAGGTCGAGTACGAAGAGCGCAATGTCTCGATCTGGTACGTGCGCTACCCGATTCGCACTGCCGAGTGGGCCGGTCCGTCCGCACCGTGGGGGTCAGGCCAGTGGGCCGCCGGTGCAACCGAGTTTATTACCGTCGCTACCACGCGCCCAGAGACAATTTTGGGTGATACAGCGGTGGCCGTCGCCCCCGGCGACGCGCGCTACGCTCATCTGGTTGGAAAAGAGGCGATCTTGCCGGCGCTGGCTCGCCCCATCCTAATCATCACTGACGAGTATGTCGATCCAGAGTTCGGCTCTGGCGCGGTCAAAATTACCCCCGGCCACGACAAGAATGACTATGAAGTCGGCAAGCGTCACCACTTGCCGATGATCAACATCATGAATCCCGATGCGACCATCAACGAGGCGGGCGGCCCCTACGCCGGGTTGGATCGCTTCGAGTGTCGCAAGGCGATTCTGGCCGATCTCGAACGCGAAGGCTTGCTGGTCAAGACCGAGCCGCACAAGATGAATGTCGGCATTAGCCAGCGCGGTGGCGAGGTGATCGAGCCGCTCCTCTCCGAGCAGTGGTTTGTTCGCACCAAGCCGCTCGCCGAGCTGGCGATCGCCGCGGTGCGCGATGGCAAGGTGCGGATTGTGCCCGAACGGTTCGAGAAGATCTATTTCCACTGGCTCGAAAACATCGAAGACTGGTGTATCTCGCGCCAGCTCTGGTGGGGGCATCGGATTCCGGTCTGGTACATGCCCGACGGTTCAATTGTCGTGCCCGGCCCCGATGAGCCGCCGCCAGCCGAAGGCGTGCAAGACCCCGATGTGCTCGATACGTGGTTCAGCTCCGGTCTTTGGCCCTTTAGCACGCTCGGCTGGCCTGACGACACCGAAGACTACCGCCGCTTCTACCCCACCAGTGTCATGGAGACAGGGTACGACATCCTGTTCTTCTGGGTGGCGCGCATGATGATGATGGGGTGCTATTTAACCGGCCAGCCGCCCTTCCACACCGTCTACCTGCACGGGTTAGTGCGTGACGAACATGGCCGCAAGATGTCGAAGTCGTTTGGCAATGTGGTCAATCCGCTGGAGGTGATCCAGCAACACGGCGCCGATGCGCTCCGCTACACCTTGGTGACAAGCGGCACTCCCGGCCAAGATGTCAATCTGAATCCGCAGCGGATCGAAGCGGCGCGCAATTTTGCCAACAAGATTTGGAATATCACCCGGTTTGTGATTAGCAAACTTGGCGATCTGCCGCGCAACGAAAGCGTGAAGGTGACGCCAGAGGCGCTGCGCGCCGCGGATTTCACCCTCGCTGATCGCTGGATCCTCTCGCGCTACGCCCATCTGGTGGCCGAGGTGGATCGGTTGATGGAAGGCTATAACTTCGGCGAAGCGGGCCGCCAGATCCACGATTTCCTCTGGGGCGAGTTTGCCGACTGGTACGTCGAGATTGCCAAAGTGCAGCTCGAAGGCGATCCGCAGCGCGCACAGCTTACCCGGCGCGTGCTCTTCACCGTGCTCGATGGCGGCTTGCGCTTGCTCCATCCCTTTATGCCCTTCGTCACCGAAGAGGCGTGGCAGTACCTGACCGATGCTTACCAGCGCCCCGATCCCGGCCCTGAGACGTCGTACGCCGAGCTTGGCCTGCGCACGCTCAGCTACGCGCTGTATCCGATGCTGATGGAAGGGATGCGTGATGAGGCGGTTGAAGCCGATTGGGCTTTGGTGCAAGAGCTGATCGTCGCGATCCGCAATGTGCGCAGCGAGTACAAGGTCGAGCCGGCGAAGTGGGTAGCGGCCACAGTGGTGGCCGGCGAGCGGGCCGATCTCTTGCGCGGGCAAGCGCCGCTGATCAGCCGGTTGGCCCGTGTGGCAAGGGATGATTTGACGGTTGTCACCACGCTTGCTGAGCGTCCGCGGCAAGCGGCCTCGATCGTGATCGGTGCAGTGGAATGTTTCCTGCCGCTGGCCGGCCTGATCGATCTGGTTGCCGAACGCGCCCGTCTGCAAAAAGAGCTGGCCCAAGCCGAGGCTGATGTGGAACGGCGTGCTGCCCGCCTCAACAACGAGAGCTTCGTCAGCAAAGCGCCGGCTCACGTCGTGCAACGCGAACGCGAAGCGCTTGAGACGGCTCAAGCTGCCTTGGCCCGCTTGCGCGAGCGCATCGCCGAGTTGGAGTGATAGGTACTGTGTCCCCTCTCACCGCGTGTTGAGGGGTGGACAAAACATCTCATCCAGAACAGTCGTTTACCGCTAGGTAGGAAACCCGGCCCTGAAGGGCCGGGCTACGGTTACGAAGCCCGCGGCACGGCCTGCTGTTCCCTTACCCCCGGCCCCCTCTCTCACCGCGAGGTGGGAAAGGGTGAGCCGCCGGATTGGCGGCAACGCTATTGCCACAGCGGAACGCAGCAGCGCCCCTCTCCCGCATTGCGGGAGAGGGGTTGGGGGTGAGGGTAACCTAT
>NZ_DAOTWH010000090.1:0-4443 GCF_034435895.1 Chloroflexus sp. | reverse complement strand
TGCCGCACGGCATCCATCCCGCTAAAGCGGGAGATGGCTTCGCCGCCGGTGGCGGCGCGCAAGGACAAGCGGGATCAGGCATCGGGGGTGGGGGACATCCACCCGCGCAGCGGGCTTCGCAACAGTTTCCTGCTCTCGACAAGCTCAGCGCCACTATGGAGTGTGGCAGTCAAACTGCCGCACTCCATAGCAGCTTGTCAACAGAGGGATCGTGAAACCTTCATCAATCGTATTGTATAATCAGGCAGCGCTGTGCGGAGCGCGCTTGTTTGCTCCGCTCCAAAGGAGTCTGAGACGAAGATGCCGAAGCGCACTGATCTCCAAACCATTCTTATCATCGGTTCTGGCCCGATTGTGATCGGCCAAGCCTGCGAATTCGACTATTCCGGCGCCCAAGCGTGCAAGGCGTTGCGTGAAGAGGGCTATCGGGTCGTGCTAGTCAATTCCAACCCGGCCACCATTATGACCGATCCCGGTCTTGCTGACGCCACCTACATCGAACCGCTGACCGTTCCTAGTCTCGAACGCATCATTGCCCGCGAGCGGCCCGACGCGATTTTGCCCACCGTCGGCGGCCAAACCGCGCTCAATTTGGCGGTGGCCCTGCACGAGGCTGGCATCCTCGCCAAGTATGGCGTCGAGCTGATCGGCGCTTCGGTCGAGGCGGTGCGCATCGCCGAAGATCGCCAGCGGTTCAAGGATAAAATGATCGAGATTGGTTTGCAGGTGCCGCGTTCCGGCACGGCAACTACGCTCGATGAGGCGTTGGCGGTCGTGGCGCAGACTGGCTTCCCGGCCATCATTCGCCCCTCATTTACTCTCGGTGGCGAGGGTGGCGGTATCGCGTACAACATGGAGGAGTTTCGCACCATCGTCGAACGCGGTCTCGATGCGTCGCCGGTCACACAGGTGTTGATCGAAGAAAGTGTGTTAGGTTGGAAGGAGTTCGAGCTGGAGGTGATGCGTGATCGTAACGATAACGGCGTCATCGTCTGCTCGATCGAGAATATTGACCCCATGGGGGTGCATACTGGCGATAGCATTACCGTCGCGCCGGCGATGACGCTCACCGACCGCGAGTACGAGCGGATGCGCGATATGGGGTTGGCGGTGTTGCGCGCTGTCGGTGTCGAAACCGGCGGTTCCAATGTCCAGTTTGCTGTCTCGCCGACCGATGGCCGCATCTACGTGATTGAGATGAACCCGCGTGTATCGCGTTCGTCGGCGCTGGCCTCCAAGGCGACCGGCTTCCCCATCGCCAAGATCGCCGCCAAGCTGGCCGTCGGCTATACCCTCGACGAGTTGCCTAACGATATTACCCGCGAGACGCCGGCTTCGTTCGAGCCAACCCTCGACTATGTGGTAGTAAAGATTCCACGCTTTACGTTCGAGAAGTTCCCCCAAGCCGATCAGACCCTCACCACGTCGATGAAGTCAGTGGGCGAGGTGATGGCTATCGGGCGCACCTTCCCGGAAGCTTTCCAGAAGGCATGGCGCTCGCTTGAGCAGGGCCGGGCCGGTTGGGGGGCCGATGGCCACGATACGATCGATCCGGAACGGTTGAACGAGCGGTTGATTACGCCCCATCCCGATCGCATGTTTTATGTGCGTTACGCGCTGCAAAGCGGGATGTCGGTCGAGCAGATCTGCGCCTTGACCAAGATCGATCCGTGGTTTATTCGCCAGTTAGAACAGCTCGTCAATCTCGAAGTCCGCCTGCGCGCCTTTGATCTCAACACCATCCCGCCTGATCTGCTGCGCCAAGCCAAGCGCATGGGTTTCAGCGACGCGCAGCTTGCCCATCTGTTGCGCGTGCCCTCCGGCCCGCAGCGCTGGTCGGCGGAATTGGCCGTGCGCCAGCGCCGGCTCGAACTCGATATTCGCCCCACCTTCCACCGGGTCGATACCTGCGCTGCCGAGTTTCCCGCCTATACGCCGTACCTCTACTCTTCATATGAGAGCGAGGACGAGTCCGAGCCGACCGATCGCAAGAAGGTGGTGATTCTCGGCTCCGGCCCCAACCGGATCGGGCAGGGCATTGAGTTTGATTATTGCTGTAGCCACGCTGTGTTTGGTCTGCGCGCGCTTGGTTACGAGACCATTATGGTCAACTGTAACCCAGAGACGGTCTCGACCGACTACGACACCGCCGACCGGCTCTATTTCGAGCCGCTCACGCTCGAAGACGTGCTCAATGTGGTTGACGAAGAGCAGCCCGATGGGGTGATCATCCAGTTCGGCGGCCAGACGCCGCTCAAGTTGGCGCGGGCGCTCGAAGCGGTTGGTGTGCCGATCTGGGGTACGGCTCCCGAAGCGATCGATCTGGCCGAGGATCGCGACCGCTTCGGCGCGTTGTTGAAGGAGCTGCATATTCCCGCTCCCGAACACGGCAGCGCCACCTCGTGGGAAGAGGCGCTGGCGGTGGCTCGCCGGATTGGCTATCCGGTTGTGGTGCGGCCCAGCTACGTGCTAGGAGGGCGGGCGATGGCGATCGTCTACGATGACGCCGTCCTCGAACGCTATATGCGTGAAGCAGTCGCCGCGTCGCCTGAGCATCCGGTGTTGATCGATCGCTTCCTCGAAGATGCGTTTGAGATGGATGTCGATGCGATCTGTGATGGCGAGACGATCGTTATTGCTGGGATTATGGAGCAGATTGAGCTGGCTGGTGTTCATTCTGGCGATAGCGCCTGCGTCATACCGACCTATATGGTGGCCGAAGAGCACGTTGCGACGATGCGCCGTTACACCGAGCAACTGGCCCGCGCGCTGGGGGTGGTCGGCCTGATGAATATCCAGTACGCGATGAAAGACGGTGTTGTCTACGTTCTCGAAGTCAACCCGCGCGCCTCGCGCACCGTGCCCTTCGTCGCCAAGGCGACCGGCATACCGTGGGCGCAACTAGCGGTGCAATGCGCTGCCGGCGCGCGGCTGCGATATGAGAATAGCCATATTCAGATGATACATCCAGCCTTGGTTAATCCGTCCCGCTACCGATTGGATGTCACCAGCGAGCAACGCTACCATGTCAAGGAAGTGGTGCTGCCGTGGTCGCGCTTCAGCGGCGTAGACACTCTGCTCGGCCCAGAGATGAAGTCAACCGGCGAGGGTATGGGCAGCGGCGCGACCTTTGGCGAGGCGTTCGCTAAAGCGCAGATGGCGTGCAACAACCACCTGCCCACCAGCGGTAACGCCTTCCTCAGCGTGAATGACCGCGACAAGGCCAATGTGTTGCCGATTGCCCGTGATTTAGCTGCCCTCGGTTTCAAGCTGCTGGCCACCAGCGGCACGGCAGCCTTCCTCCAGCAGCATGGCCTTGACGTGAAACCGATCTATAAGGTGAACGAAGGCCGGCCCAACGCGGTTGACTACATCAAGAACGGCGAGATCGCGCTGATTGTGAATACACCGCTCGGCAAGACCAGCTTCTTCGACGAGGGGGCTATCCGCCGGGCCGCGATTGTGTACCGTGTGCCGACGTTGACAACTCTGTCGGGGGCGGCGGCAGCCGTGCAGGCGATTCAAGCCATGCGCGCCGGCCAATGGACGTTGCTGTCGTTGCAGGAACGGTCAGCGCTGGAAAAGGTCTAGAGCGGCTGTCCGGCTCCACAGACGCAGGGGTTTGCAAAGCCGCCAAGACCGCAAAGCGGCGCAGAGGGTTGGAATTGATGATCTCACCCTTCGCACGCCCCCTCCCCCAGCGGGTTCAGGGGTAGACAGAACATCTGTACGGCACCCGGCCCTAAAGGGCCGGGCTATGGTTACGAAGCCCGCTGCGCGGGCTGCTGGCCCTCACCCCCAGCCCCTCTCCCACCTAACGGCGGGAGAGGGGAGCGGAGAGCCGGGCTTTGAGGCATGGCACAGCGATCAATGGGCGTGACCAAACACATGTTCTGTCCGCCCTCTCCCCCAGCGGGGGAGGGGGATGGGGATAGGGGCGATCCCCCGCTGCGCCGCTCCCTTCAGAAACTTTGCGCCCTCTGCGTCCTTCGCGCCTTTGCGTTAGGAGCCTCTGCGTCTTTGCTTGCTTTGCGCCTTTTACCTCCGGCCCGCCGCCTCGATGTATTCAAGGCTCTGGTGGCGGAAGTAGGTGTTGTACAGCTCGGCATAGTGCCCGCCGGCGGCCAGCAACTGATCGTGCGTCCCCTGTTCGAGAATCTCGCCGTGCCGCAGCACGATGATCCGGTCAACTTCGCGCACCGTACTCAACCGGTGCGCAATGATGATCGCCGTCCGATCCCGCATCGCCTCGTCGAGACCCTCTTGGATCAAGGCTTCGGTGAGCGGATCAATGCTGGCGGTGGCTTCATCTAAAATCAGGATCGCCGGGTCTTGCAACAACACCCGCGCCAACGCCACCAATTGTCGCTGGCCCATACTCAGGCTGCTGCCGCGTTCGCCGGCTGGCGTGTCGAGACCCGCCGGCAGGGTCGCCAGCCAGTC
>NZ_DAOTWH010000089.1:0-10494 GCF_034435895.1 Chloroflexus sp. | reverse complement strand
CGCTCTCTGCCGGAGCGCCCGCGCTTTTGCCGCCGGCCGCCGCAGCGCCGGCAGTGGTGGCCGCAGCCAATTGCTCTTTCAACTGCTTCAGCTCAGCCTCCATCTGTGCCATACGCGCCTCGGCGGCGGCTAACGCCTTGCGCGCCTTTTCGGCGGCAGCGGCATCTTGTTGCGCCGACTCGAGTTCCTCTTGCAGCCGCTTGATCTCTTGCGCTTGCCGCCCAATCTGATCGCTCATCGAGCGCATCGCTTGGCTGATGCCCTCGTTCGAATCCCCCTCGTTCTTCTTACCCCCGAAGTTGATCATGTCCCTCGCTCCTTCCCAGCGACCTTGCCGACCATATCTACGGTTAGATGCATTATAGATGGTTCAGGCCGATTCGTCACCGGGGAAGATCGGCCTGAATCGCCTCAGCGCAGCGTTCGCCGCTCAGCATAGCCGCGTTAATGCTGCTGGCTTCGGTCAATTCACCGGCCAGATACAGACCGAGCCGGCCAGTGCGGTTGTCGGGCAGGTTGGGATGGAGGCCAGGCGGTTGCGGGAATTGGGCGAAGGGGATGCGATCGACTCGCAAGATGCGGGCATTGGCCAGCGCAGTCGTCGCTGCTGTTTCGTTGACGAAGATGCGGTGCAAATCGACCATGGTGCGGGCGACGATGGTACTGTCGTCGAGGTCGGGTACGCCAAGAATGGCCGCAGCGTACAGATGCCAGCCGGCGGGTGCATACCCCGGCGCGACCGCGCTCATTGGGGCTAGCGTGTTGACAAAGGCGTTCTCGTCGGCGTTGAGCAGCAGCTTTTTGCCGCGGTAGAGCGGATGGCGGACGGCGAGCCAGACGCACGATGAACCGAGGCTGCCTTCCGGTACCGGCAACCCGCTCAGGCGGGCCGTTTCGGGAGCCGGCGTCGCCAACACCACGGCATCGGCGAACAGTTCACTACCATCGGCCAACTGCACGCCACGCACCTTGCCGTCATTGCTGATCAAGGCCGTGGCGCGAGTGTTGAGCCGCGCCTTGCCGGCGGCCACCAGCTCGGCGCTGAGCTGCTCGGCGATCGCGCCCATGCCGCAATTTGGCGTCACCGTCTGGCCATCGCTCATCATTTTGAAGTTGAAGCGGAAGCACTTGGCGCTGGTTTGTAGCGAACGGTTGAGGAAGATGCCGCCAAAGAAGGGGCGGAAAAAGCGGTCGATCATCTGGTCGCTAAAACCGAGCGCCTTGAGTTCGGCAAGCGTGGTGCGGTCGGGGCCGGCAAGGATGTCGTCGATGGTTTGTTGGCGCATGCGAATCGCGAGTTGGAGTGTGCGCAGTTTGTCAGCCGGCGAGGCGATGCCGGTTAGGGCGGCGCCAATCAGCGAGGCTGGATCACGATCGCGCAGCGGGTCGGTCAACACCTCGCGCCGCCCGCGCCACGCCACGATCGCGCCGGGATCGAAGGCGCGCAGGTCAAGCGCTGCCATGTTGAGTTGGCGCTGCGCCGCCGGATACGCGGTAAAGAGCACCTGAAAGCCGCGATCGAGCACGAATCCGTTCACTCGATCTGAACGCACTCGTCCCCCTAGTCCATCGCTTGCTTCGATCAGCGTCACTTGATACCCGGCGCGATGCAGGGTGCGGGCGCAGACCAAGCCGGCCACCCCGCCGCCAATGACGAGAATGTGCATAGCGTTTTCCTTACTAGCCACGATATGCGATAGCCATGCTGATACTAGTACCCATCCCTATATTGGAAGAGGGGGATGAATAGCCACGAAGTGACACAAAAGGCACGAAAAAGTTCAGATGGTTGTTGATTTGTGCGGTGACTCCTTACTCCCCAACCCTCCCCCGCTGGGGTCAAGGGCGGACAGAACGTTTGATCCGGAACCCGGCCCTCTCCCGTTGGCGCATCGGTTGCCCCCACGCCAGCCCTCCCCTGCTGGGGGAGGGAGTCTCAGTGCTTCCGGTGAAAGGCTACATACCCCGCGACCTCTGCGTTCTCTGCGGTAAACCACATCTTTCGCCCCGCTGGGGGAGCACGTCTTCCTCCTCCCCCAGAGAGGGCATTGGTTGCCTCCACCCCAACCCTCCCCCGCTGGGGGAGAGAGGCTTTCTTCCGCGTCTTCTGCGGTTAACCAAGCGGCAGCGCAAACGTACCAAGACCCATTACCATTTCGAGTATACTATGATCCACGACAAGCCTGTTCGCAAGGGTAAAGGGGGCAACCGATGATCCATAACTTCAATCCCGGCCCGGCGGCATTGCCGCCTGCGGTGATTGCGCGCGCGCAAGCGGAACTGGCCGATTACCACGGCACGGGGATGTCGATTTTGGAAATGAGCCATCGCAGCAAGGAGTACGAGGCGATCAACGCTGCTGCTGAGGCTCATCTCAAGGCGCTGTTGGGGTTAGGTGACGATTACCGCGTGCTCTTTATGCAGGGCGGCGCATCGATGCAGTTTGCGCTGATCCCGCTCAACTTGTTGCCCGCCGGTGGCGTGGCCGAGTATATCGTCACCGGCTCGTGGGGCGAAAAGGCTTATGAAGAGGCGCAGCGGCTCGGCAATGCCCGCCTGCTGGCGAGCACCGCCGCCGATGGCTACCGCCGCTTGCCCGACGCAGAAGCATTAACGCCTGACCCGCAAGCGGCGTACCTGCACATCACGACCAACGAGACGATTCAGGGAGTGCAGTGGCCGGCGGAATTGCCCAATTTCGGCCCGGCCCCGCTGGTGGCCGATATGAGCAGCGACTTCCTCGCGCGCCCCTTCCCGGCTGAGCGCTTTGCCTTGATCTACGCCGGCGCGCAGAAGAATCTCGGCCCCGCCGGCGTGACGGTGGTGGTCATCCGGCAAGACCTGATCGAGCGCGGGCGCAAGGATTTGCCGGTGATTATGCGCTACGCCACCTTCGCCAAGAACAACTCGCTCTACAACACGCCGCCGGTATTTGCGGTGTATATGGTTAATCTGGTGCTGGAGTGGATCAAGGAGCAGGGTGGTCTTACGGCGATGGCCGAGCGCAACGCGCGCAAGGCGGCGATGGTGTACGAGGCGATTGACGCGAGCAATGGCTTTTATGCCGGTCACGCAGCGCCGGAGGCGCGTTCGCTGATGAATGTCACCTTCCGCTTGCCCTCTGCCGAGCTCGAAAAGCGGTTCTTGAGCGAAGCGCAGGCCGCCGGGATGGTTGGGTTGGCCGGGCACCGCTCGGTCGGCGGCATCCGCGCTTCCCTCTACAACGCGGTCTCGTCTGAGTCGGCAGCGACGCTAGCGAGCTTTATGCGGGAGTTTGCCCAGCGGTATGGATGAGCAACCCTACGCCGCCGCGATCACCTTTGTGCCGGTCGCCGATCTGCAAGCGAGCGCGGCTTGTTATGGGGCTGCGCTCGGCTTGCCGCTCGTGCTCGATCAAGGTGGCATTCATATCTACCGGGTGGCGCGCGGCGGCTACCTCGGCTTGTGCCAGCAAGCTGCGCCACCCATCGCCGACGATCGCCTGATTTTAACCGTTGTGACCGCTGATGTCGATGCGGTCCACCAGCGGCTGGTCGCTGCCGGCGTCGCTACCGACGGCCCGCCGCGTGAGAATCCGCGCTACCGCATTTACCACTTCTTTGCCCGCGATCCGGATGGCTACCGGCTGGAAGTGCAGCGGTTTTTGCGCCCGTTCGATGAAGCGTAGACTAGAACCAGCCGCCCTATGCGCGTCGTGATGCTCTCTAAGGCCGTGATCGCCGGTGCCTACCAGCGTAAGCTGGAGGAGATCGCGCGGCTAGGGGTAGAGTTGACCGTGATCGCACCGCCGGGATGGCGCGAGCCGCGAGTGGGGATGATCCCGCTCGAACGGCGCTTTACCGCCGGGTATACCCTCTTGACCCTGCCGATGGTTTGGAATGGCCATCACCACATTCACTTCTACCGCGGACTGCGCCCGCTCATCCGGCGCTTGCGCCCGCAGGCGTTCCACATTGACGAAGAGAGCTTCAATCTCGCCACCTTTCTGGCTATGCGGGAAGGGCTGGCGGTAGGCGCGCGCTGCTGCTTCTACAACTGGGCCAACATCGATCGCCGTTACCCGCCGCCGTTCAGTTGGTTCGAGCGCTACAACCTGCGCCACGCCGCGCATGCCATCGCCGGCAATCAGGAAGCGGCGGCAATCATCCGCCGTCACGGCTACCGCGGCCCGATCAGCGTCATTCCCCAGTTTGGCGTCGATCCTGAGCTGTTTGCGCCGGCGGATGGGCCACGCCAACGCGACGCCTTCGTTATCGGCTACGTAGGCCGGCTGGTGCCGGAAAAGGGGGTGGCCGATCTGGTGGCGGCGCTGGCCGGCTTGCCGGCCCATGCGCGGCTGCGGCTGATTGGCGATGGAATCGAGCGTCCGCGCCTGTTGCAACTGGCGGCAGAACTGGGTTTCAGCGCGCGGGTCGATGTCTTGCCGGCGGTGAGCAGCACGGCAGTGCCGGCAGCAATGCGCGAGCTGGATGTGCTCGTCTTGCCGTCGCGTACCCAACCCAATTGGAAAGAGCAGTTTGGGCGGGTACTGATCGAGGCGATGAGCTGCGGTGTGCCGGTGATCGGCTCGACCTGCGGCGAGATTCCGCAGGTGATCGGTGAAGCCGGTCTGGTTTTCCCGGAAGGCGATGTGGCCGCATTGCGAGCGGCGCTCAGCCGCTTGATCGACCAGCCTGAACTGCGCGTCGATCTTGCCCGGCGCGGCAGGGCGCGCGTGCTGGCCGAGTTTACGCAGGCCGCGATTGCCCGTCGCCACGTTGCGGTCTATCAGGCGATGCTGGAAACGTGACTGGGGAAGGCGCAGCGAGACCCCTTGTGAAGGCGGCTCTTTGCGCGTTCAATCATAACGAAGCGACAAACGGTTGCCCATCTCGATGGCGCACCACCCAACCACAGGAGGAATACCACCATGCCGGTCAAATCCGATCGCTGGATTCGGCGCATGGCGCTCGAACACGGCATGATCGATCCATTCGTCGATCATCAGGTACGGCGGGGCGTCATCTCGTATGGCTTGACCTCGTATGGCTACGACATACGGGTCACTGACCACTTCAAGGTTTTTACCAACGTCTACAACGCGCTGGTCGATCCCAAGAACTTCGATCCGCGCTCGTTTGTTGACATTCGCGCCGAGTATGTCGATATTCCACCCAACTCGTTTGCGCTGGCCCAATCGTTGGAATATTTTCGCATCCCGCGCACGGTCAGTTGCATCGTGATCGGCAAATCATCGTATGCCCGCTGCGGGATCATTATCAACGTCACCCCGCTCGAACCAGAGTGGGAGGGGCATGTGACGATCGAGATCAGCAACACCACGCCGCTCCCGGCGCGCATCTACGCCAATGAGGGAATTGGGCAAGTGCTGTTTCTCGAGAGCGACGAGCCGTGCGAGGTATCGTACGCTGACAAAAAGGGGAAATATCAAGGCCAGACGGGGATCGTTTTGCCACGGATCGATCGGTAAACGGCGCGTGTAGGGGCACAGTAGGGGCACAGCAGCGCTGTGCCCCTGTACGGGCACAGCGCGCCGCTGTGCCCGTACACCTACACCTCCATCACCATCGGCAACACCATCGGCCGCCGGCGCGTCTCGCGGTAGAGGAATTCGCTCACCACATCGCGAATCTTGCGATTGATATACGCTGCATCAACCGCACCGGCGCCGTTCTTGCTTGTCAACGCGGCGCGCACCGTCTCTTTGGTCGCCTCGATCAAATCTTGGCTCTGGCGCATATAGACAAAACCGCGCGAGACCACATCCGGCCCGGCGACCAATTCGCCAGTGGCGCTGTCGATGCTCACCACCACAATCAACATGCCGTCTTTGGCCAGCAGTTGGCGGTCACGCACCACCACATTGCCGACATCGCCGACCGTTGTGCCATCGACGTAAATGTAGCCGACCGGCGCTTTGCCGGTGATCTTGCCATAGCCGGGAGAGAACTCCATAATCGAGCCGCCTTCGGCCAACAGCACCCGCTCACTGTCGGGCACCGCCCCAATATTGGTCGCCAGTTTGCGATAGAGCATCAAATGCCGGTAATCACCGTGGAACGGCACAATAAAGCTAGGGCGCAGCAGTGCCAACACCAGCTTTAGTTCCTCTTGCGCAGCGTGGCCCGACACGTGGACACGAGCTTCGGCGCCGTAGATCACATCGGCCCCGAGTTTAAACAGATTGTTAATCACCTTATTGACGCTGACCTCGTTGCCGGGGATGGGGGTGGCCGAGAGCACCACCGTATCGCCGGGTTTGATCTTGACGTGCGGGTAGTCGCGGTTGGCCATCCGGTTCAGTGCGGCCATTGGCTCACCTTGGCTGCCGGTGCAGACGATCGCGATCTGGTCATCGGGGTAAGCCGACATCTCGTGGGGGCGAATGATGGTGCCCTCATCGGCGCGCAAATACCCGAGATCGAACGCAATCCGCGCATTGGTCTCCATACTGCGACCGGCCAGCATCACCTTGCGCCCGTAGGCTTCCGCCGAATCGATCACCTGCTGCACGCGGCTGATGTTCGAGGCAAAGGTAGCAACGATGATCCGGCCGGGAGCGGTGGCAAAGATATTGTCGAACGCCTCGCCGACGGTGGCTTCGCTGGGCGTATAGCCCTTTGACTCAACCCGCACGCAGTCAGTCACCAGCACCAGCGGCTTGCGGTTGCCCAGCTCGGCAATCTTCTCAAGATCGGTCGGGCGGCCATCAACTGGGGTATGATCCAGCTTCCAGTCGGTCAGGTAGACCAACAGACCGGCGGGAGTCGTAATCGCGAAACCGACGGTATCAGGGATCGAGTGGGCGATGTGAAACGCTTCCACCGTGAAGCTACCCAATTGAAACGGCTCGCGCTCGGTAATCTGAACCGTCGTCACCTTATCTTGCAGCCGGTGCTCTTTGAGCCGGTTGCTGAGCAAGCCAAGCGTGAGCTTCGTGCCGTACACCGGCGGAAAGCCGAGCTCGGCGATCAAATGCGGCACGGCGCCAATATGGTCTTCGTGACCGTGAGTAATGAGAATTGCTCTAATATGATCCGTCTTCTCGCGCAAATAGGTAATGTCAGGCAAGACGAGATCAACGCCGAGCATATCGGCATCGGGAAACATGACGCCGCAGTCGAGAATAACGATATCGTCGCCATACTCAACCACCCACATGTTCCGGCCGACCTCCCCGGCGCCACCGAGTGGAATCACACGGAGACGTTGTTTGGCCATAGGTTTCTGTTAGGGCCGGTGTACCAGCGACCCTTGCTCCTTTCTGATGCGCAATATTCAATGTTTGCTAATGGGCGCATCTGCGGTTGCGCCCACACGAACGGTATAATGACAGGGTTTGGCACAACCCTGTTCAGACCTCGCTCACATGCGCCGTATCATGCTGACGGCGCATGACCAACTGCTAACACGTCAGGCCACCCTTGCGTGCGGGCCATTGCCTGTTCGATCTGTGCGACCAATTCGTCACGGTGCTCGATATCTGGGCCGATGACCAACCGTTGCCGGCCATGGGCCTGCCGGTGGAGCCAGCGCAAGAGCGGGTTGGCAATCGTTTCTGCCGGATCGCGCCGGCAAGCGATGACGATGGCTTCATCGGCAACTGCGGGTGATGGCCGGAGGGCAAGCACATCTTCCCACGGGCACCACAACCGCACACCTATGGCTTCGTAGGTGAGACCTTCGTCAGCGAGCGTAAAAGCAGCATCCCATTCCGCGATCAGATTCCAGATCAGCAGTGGGGTGGCAACAATCAGCACGAACAACAACAGTGCCGGCGCCGCTCGTTCGATCGCGGGTGGTTGCGCGAACACGCGTTGCAGATCAGACCAGAACGCTGCTGGATGCAGGCTAAGGCGCAGCGTGCTGGCAAAGCTCCATAGGGCAAAGACCCAGAGGAGCATTGTAACCGCTATCATCAATAAATTGTTGCGCCGGCCAGCCGGCGAGAGGCGATAGGATCGTGACATTGATTTGGTCACACCACCGGCAATGGGCGGCCAATGGTCAGAAGAGACGGAGCTGCTCGGGCGGCTCATCGGCTGGCGGCGTTGCTGGGGCAGCCGCGCTGCGTTGGCGTTCAGCATCGGCTAAGATGGCAGGCAGGCGACGAAAGTCTTCTTCCAGCAACGGCCGGTTTTGGGGCTGGTGCAAGGCGGCGGCGGGGTGGATCATCGGCACAATCAATCGACCGTTGACATAACGGGGTTGGCCGTGGATGCGCGAAATCCGCTCGCCGGGCAGAAACAGGCCCATCGAAAAGCGGCCCAACGTCACAATCACTGCCGGATCAATGGCCGCAATCTGACGCATCAAAAACAGTTTGGTACAAGTCTCAATTTCGTCCGGCTCCGGATCGCGGTTTTGCGGTGGCCGGCACTTAACCACATTCGCGATATAGACTTCATCGCGACGCAACCCGGCCAGCGCCAGCAGGTCGGTCAAGAATTGGCCGGATGGACCGACAAAGGGCCGTCCCTGCCGGTCTTCGTGGTAGCCGGGGCCTTCGCCGATCAACATCACCCGCGCGTTGGCCGGCCCCTCGCCGGGCACGGCGCGCGTGCGCCCGCGATGAAGGTTACAAGCGGTGCAGCGTTGCACCTCTTGGGCAATCGTAAACAAGACATCACTGGCTGTCACACGCCCATCCTTGCATGTTTCAGCTTTCCCTTCTTCATTATAGCATACCAATGGCAATGACATTCGCCCCATCTTATGCTACACTAACCATAACAACGACTGTTTCCAGCAGGAATGCTTCCGATGACCGGACGTTCGCCTTCGGCCCAGTTGCCGCCAGATGCCGAGTCGCCCCAGTGGCAGCTCAACCGTGAGGCGCTGGCAGCGGCGCTCGATGCCTTGCTCGCCGCGCCGGCCCTTGTCGAGCTGCGTTGTGGGGTTGCCGAACTGCGCCGGCGCTTGGCCGATCTGGCTGATCCGTTGCACCATGCCGGTGAGTACGCGGTTCGCTTCACGCCAGAGGTGTTGCACGGCGAACTTGATCAGATCGTGGCGGCCCGCACGCTCGAACGCGCCCGCTATTATGTGGCCCGTTTGCGCCGCGCGCTCGAGGCGCAACGGTTTGCGCCGGCCAGTGATATCGATCTGCACCGCTGGAAGGAGTATGACGATATTTTGACTGATAGCCTCTGGTTGATCGAGCGGCGCGACAATTCGGGGGTGCATCGGGCCGATTACTGGGGCAATTTCGTGCCCCAAATCCCCCGCCAGTTCATCCGTCGCTACACGCGCCCCGGCGAGTGGGTACTCGATCCGTTTGCTGGATCGGGCACGACCCTGATCGAGGCCCGCCGCCTCGGTCGCCATGCGATCGGCGTCGAGCTGCAAGCGCCGATGGTCGAGCGCGTTCACGATCTTCTTGCTGAAGAGCTGCCGGCCTATCCTACCATTGCTGCCATCGAACAGGGAGATAGTCTCGTCGTAGATTTTCCGGCGCTGTTGGCCCGCTACGGCGCTGCCAGTGTGCAGTTGGTGTTGCTTCACCCACCTTACCACGACATCATCCGCTTTAGCGACGATCCGCGCGATCTGTCGAATGCGCCGAGCATTGCCGAATTTCTGGCCCGCCTGACACTGGTTGCCGAACGGGTGGCGGCGGTGCTCGACCGGGGCCGCTATTTGGCATTGGTGATCGGTGATACCTACCGCCAAGGCGAATGGCACCCGCTCGGCTTCCAAGCGATGGAGGCGATCCGGGCCTGCGGGTTTAGCCTCAAGAGCATTATCGTCAAAAACTTTACCGGCACCCTCGGCAAGCGCGGCAGCGCCGAACTCTGGCGCTACCGGGCCTTGGCCGGCGGTTTTTACGTCTTCAAACACGAATATATCTTTTTGTTGCGCCGGCGGTGATGGGGCACGGTTGGCGGCGGTTTGGCCGCCTTCCCGCCGTTGGGGTTCAAGGGCGGACAGAACATTTGTCGAGTACAACGGTTGATCGTTGTGCGATGCCTCAAAGTCCGGTACTGCACTCTCCCTCTCCCGCTGTGAGGTGGGAGAAGGGGCCGAGGGGTGAGGGACGAAACGCAACGGCGCAGTAGAGCCGGACGGCTGTCCGGCGCCGCAACGGCGCAGAGGGGGAAAACGCAAAGGCGCAAAGGACGCAGAGAGGCGCGAAGGGTTGGTAAGGAGAACGATCCCCTGCGCCCTCGGCGCTCAACCCCGTTCCTCGCACCCAGAGGAGAAACATAGTTGCGAACACCCACAAACGACGCAACATGATTTTGTGCCTTTTGTGTTTCTTCGCGGCTATTCCTACTAGGCCTCTAGATAGCGTCCAAGGAGCAGAACCTCATGCCAACCTTCAGCGTCATCATTCCTGTACTCAACGAAGCCGATCACATCACAACGTGCGTACATGCCGTGCGCCGGCTTGATCCCGCGGTCGAGGTGATTGTGGCCGATGGCGGCAGTCACGATGAGACACCGGCGCTGGCCCGCGTTGCCGGCGCGCGGGTGGTGCTGGCGCCGCGCGGT
>NZ_DAOTWH010000088.1:0-23399 GCF_034435895.1 Chloroflexus sp. | reverse complement strand
CAGCCCCCGAAGCAATCTCCTACTGGAGCGGGCAGAGTGGGTTACTGGGAACGGTTGCAGAAAGGGTGGGCAGTGGATAGTATCCGCTCGATTGCTGTCATTGCGCGGGGGCGCAGTCCCCGAAGCAATCTCCTACTGGAGCGAGAGGAGGGGATTACTGGGATAGGAGCGTGTTGTACGCGGCGCGTCCTCGCAATGACAAGAGACGAGCGAGTGCTGCACCGCCTAGGTATCGCGCCGAGCGGCAGCGCGGCGCGATTTGCAATGACAGCGGAGCGCGCCTGCGTAACAGGCTGTGCAAATCAAGCCCAATCCTTTCAGACGAACACCAGCGAGGTTCCTATGAAACGAGTCGGTTTTACCCTTAAAGTCAAACCAGAACTAATCGACGAATACAAAGCCCATCACGCCAACGTCTGGCCAGAGATGCTTGATGCGCTGCGCCGGCACGGCTGGCATAACTACACCCTCTTTATGCGTGATGATGGCCTGTTGTTTGGCTATGTCGAAGTGCCGGAGAGCTTCGAGCAGGCGCTGGCCGGCATGGCTGCCGAAGAGGTGAATGCCCGCTGGCAGGCGATGATGGCGCCTTATTTTGAAAACCTGAGCGGCACGTATGCTGATCAGAGCATGGTACAACTCGAAGAGGTATTTCATCTCGATTGAGGAAGGGGCATAGCGGTTTTGCCTCTGCGCCCTCTGCGTGCTCTGCGGTACAGCTAACCTAGCAGACGGGAGAAGACGATGACCTTTCCTGCTCCAACTTCAGCGCAGATCGAGGCGGCCTATGCGGTGGCCCGCGAACGCTATGCGGCGCTGGGGGTTGATACCGAAGCGGCGCTGGCGACGCTGGCGACCGTGAGCCTCAGCCTGCATTGCTGGCAAGGCGATGATGTCGGTGGGTTTGAGAATCCCGGCAGCCCGCTCGAAGGCGGGATTGCCGCGACCGGTAATTATCCGGGCAAAGCGCGCAACGGCGATGAGCTGCGGAGCGATCTCGATCTGGTGTACCGTTTGTTGCCGGGCCGCCATCGCTTGAACCTGCACGCAATCTATGCCGAAACCGGCGGCGTGAAGGTTAGCCGTGACGAGCTGCGCCCTGAACACTTTGCCACATGGCTCGATTGGGCGAAGGCCAACGGTCACGGTATCGACTTCAACCCAACCTGCTTTTCACACCCGCTGGCCGCTGATGGGATGACGTTGGCCCATCCCGATCCCGCCATTCGCCGTTTCTGGATTGACCACTGCATCGCATGCCGCCAGATCGGCGCATACTTTGGCCGTGAACTCGGCACGCCTTGCGTCACGAATATCTGGATTCCTGATGGTATGAAGGATACGCCGGTTGACCGGTTAGGGCCGCGCCAGCGCCTGCGCGAGTCACTCGACGCGATTCTGGCCGAGCCGCTCGATCCGGCTCACAATCGTGACGCGGTGGAAGCCAAGCTCTTCGGCATCGGTTCTGAGAGCTATGTCGTTGGCTCGCACGAATTCTACCTCGGCTACGCCGTCAGTCATCCCGGCCTGTTGCTCTGTCTTGATAGCGGCCATTTCCATCCCACCGAGACTATCTCGGATAAAATCTCATCGGTTTTGTTGTTTGTCGATGAACTGTTGCTGCATGTCAGCCGGGGCGTGCGCTGGGATAGCGATCACGTCGTGACCTTCTCTGACGAAACCCAAGCGATAATGCAAGAGGTGGTGCGCGGCGGTTTTCTCACTCGCACGCACATTGGTCTCGATTTCTTTGATGCTAGCATCAACCGGGTTGCGGCATGGACGATTGGCGCGCGGAATGCGTTGCGCGCCTTGCTCGTAGCGTTGCTCGAACCCACGGCCCGGTTGCGCGAACTCGAACTGGCTGGCGATACGACGGCTCGCCTTGCGTTGCTCGAAGAGCTAAAGGGAATGCCATGGCAGGCAGTGTGGGATGTCTACTGCTATCGCAATGATGTGCCAGCCGGGGTGAGTTTTCTCAACGAGATTAAGCGCTACGAAGCCGAGGTATTGGCTGCGCGCTGATCCTCGCAACAATGCTGCTCGCACGCTTGTCTACCGAAACAGGGAGTTTCCTGATGAACACAGATACCACTCGTTTTCGCCACGTCTCTTACGGTTGGGATGCAGCGTATGCTGCGACGCTCGATCCGGTGGCCCGGCTGGTCTATCGCTCGAACCTGCTCGGCAGCGATCAGCGCATCACCAATACCGGCGGCGGCAATACGTCGGCCAAAATCAGCGAGCGCGATCCGCTGACCGGTGCGCCGGTTGAGGTGTTGTGGGTGAAGGGGTCGGGCGGCGACCTGCGCACCAGCACGCGCGCCAATTTTGCCTCGCTTGAGTTGAACAAGCTGCGCGAATTGCGCGCGATCTATCTGCGCGATCCCAACCGTGGCCCGAAAACCGCCATCGAAGACGCGATGGTTGATCTCTACCCCCATTGCACCTTCAATCTCAACCCGCGCGCATCGTCGATCGATACCCCGCTGCATGCCTTCATTCCCTACCGCCACGTCGATCACATGCATCCCAATGCGGTGATCGCAATTGCCGCCTCGCGCAATGGCGAGCGGCTGACGCGCGATATCTACGGCGATGAGGTGATTTGGACGCCGTGGCAGCGGCCCGGTTTTGATTTGGGCATGACGCTGGAACGGATTTGCCGCGAGCATCCGCAGGCGAAGGGGGTGATTCTGGGCGGGCACGGCTTGATCAATTGGGCCGATGATGATCAAGAGTGCTACGAGCGCACGCTCGAGCTGATCGAGCGCGCGGCGCGCTATATTGAAGAGCGTGATCGCGGTGACGCAACTTTCGGCGGGCCAAAGTATGCTGCGTTACCGCTCACCGAGCGACGGGAGACGCTAGCGGCCATCTTGCCGTGGCTGCGCGGCCAGATCAGCCGTCAGCGCCGGTTTATCGCTACTATTCAAGACGATGACCGCACTCTGCGCTTCGTCAATAGCGTTGATGCACCGCGCTTGGCCGAGCTGGGCACCAGTTGCCCCGACCATTTCCTGCGCACCAAGATTAAGCCGCTCTATATTGACTGGAACCCGCAGGCCGAGAGTCTGGCCGATCTGCGCCGCAAGCTGGCTGATGGGCTTGAGGGCTATCGCGCCGATTACACCCGCTACTACGAAACCCACCGCCATCCCGATTCGCCGCCGATGCGCGATCCAAACCCGACCGTCATTCTTATTCCCGGTTTGGGCATGATTGCGTGGGGCAAAGACAAGAGCGAGTCGCGGGTGACTGCCGAGTTTTACACGGCGGCGATCGAGGTGATGCGCGGGGCCGAGGCGATTGATGAGTATGTGGCGCTGCCGCTGCAAGAGGCGTTTGATATCGAGTATTGGCAGCTCGAAGAGGCGAAGCTGCGCCGCATGCCGCCGGAAAAAGAGCTGGCCCGGCAGGTGATTGCAGTGGTGGGGGGCGGCAGCGGGATTGGGCGCGAGGTGGCGCTGCGCTTGGCCAACGAAGGGGCGCATATCGTGTGCGTTGACAAAGACGGCGCTGCAGCGCAGGCGACAGCGCAGGCCATCATCGAACAGCACGGCATGGGGATCGGCGTCGCCGGCAGTGATATTTCGGCCTGCGGCCCGGCCATCGGCTTGGTAGCCGACATCACCGACCGCGCAAGCGTGCGCGCTATGCTCCAGCAAGCAACGCTGGCCTATGGCGGCCTCGACGCGGTGGCCGTCACTGCCGGCATCTTTGTCGCTCCCGATGCCGAAGGCCGCATCCGCGACGAGCAATGGGCGCTGACCTTCGCAATCAACGTGACCGGCCACTATCTGGTGGCCGACGAAGCCGCCAAGCTCTGGCGCGAGCAGGGTTTGCCGGCTAATCTGGTGCTAACTACCTCGGTCAATGCCGTGGTAGCCAAGAAGGGATCGTTGGCCTATGACACCAGCAAAGCCGCCGCCAATCACCTTATTCGCGAATTGGCCATCGAACTCGCGCCGCTAGTGCGGGTCAACGGCGTCGCGCCGGCGACGGTCGTGCAAGGCAGCGGCATGTTCCCGCGTGATCGGGTGATTGCCTCGCTCACCAAATACGGCATTCCCTTCACCCTCGATGAACCTACTGAGACGCTAACCGAGAAACTGGCCCGCTTCTACGCCGAACGGTCGCTGCTCAAGCGTCCGATTACACCGGCTGATCAGGCTGAAGCCTTCTTCTTGCTGCTCAGCCAGCGTCTCAGCCAGACGACCGGCCAGATCATTACGGTTGACGGTGGCTTGCACGAGGCCTTCTTGCGGTGATATTGAGGAAGCATTATGCCCGAATTAGCCCACTTTATTGCGGTTGACATCGGCGCTTCCGGCGGGAGGATGATCTTGGGCCGCTGGGACGGCAGCCGGCTGGCGCTCGATGAACTCCACCGCTTTCCGAATGGGATGGACGAACGCGATGGCCATCTGTTTTGGGATGCCAACCGGCTCTGGCGCGAGGTGCAGCACGGGTTGCGCCAGTATGCCCAACACGAGCATGTCTCGTTGCTAGCTAGCATTGGGATTGATACGTGGGCGGTTGATTATGGCCTGCTCGATGAACAGGGTGCGTTAATCGGCGATCCCTACGCTTACCGTGATCCGCGCAACGAGGGCATCGCCGAGCAGGTCGATCAACTTATCCCGCCGGAAGAACTCTACGAGCGCACCGGGTTGCAGCGGTTGCCGTTTAATACGCTCTACCAACTGTATGCTGAACGGCAGGGGGAACGGTTGGCGCAGGCGGCGACGATGCTGCTCATTCCCGATCTCTTTCACTACTGGCTGACTGGGCAGCGGGTCGCCGAATACACCAACGCGACCACAACAATGTTTCTCGATGCGCGGCAGCGGGTATGGGCAACCGATCTGCTCACCCGGCTGGGCATTCCGCCGCACATCCTACCGCCGCTGGTGATGCCGGGCACGCGCCTCGGCCCGCTGCGACCCGAACTCCAAGCCGATCTGGGGTTGCCGGCAAGTGTGACGGTGGTGGCGGTAGGCACCCACGACACCGCTAGCGCAGTTGCCGCCGTGCCGCATCTTGATGCGCAGAGCGCCTACATTAGCAGCGGCACGTGGAGTCTGGTCGGCGTCGAGCGCACAGAACCGCTGATCAATGATGCGGCCCGCCAATTGAATGTCACAAACGAAGGCGGCGTGTACGGCACGATCCGCTTGCTCAAGAACGTAAGCGGGTTGTGGCTGTTGCAAGAGTGCCAACGGCGCTGGCAAGAAGAGGGGTTGCGCCTGACGTGGGATGAGATTGTCGCGCAAGCCGCCGCCGCGCCGCCGCGCCGCGCGCTGATCGATCCCGATGCACCCGAATTTCTCGCCGTCGGCGATATGCCGTCCCGTATTCGCGACTATTGCCGGCGTACCGGTCAACCGCTACCGGAAACAGTTGGCGAGATTGCCCGTTGCTGTCTTGATAGCCTTGCCCTGCGCTACCAGCAGGTGATTGATGCGCTAGCCGATCTGACTGGTCAGACCATCGCTACCGTGCGGATCGTTGGCGGCGGCAGCCAAAACGCGCTGCTTTGCCAATTAACCGCCGATGCCTGCCGGCGTCCAGTCATAGCTGGGCCTGTCGAAGGTACGGCATTAGGTAACATTCTCGTACAGGCGATTGCGATGGGTTATCTACCTGATCTGGCGACCGCGCGGCGAGTGGCTGCCGCTTCGGTCACACAGCAACGCTACGAACCGTGCCATCAATGACTTCATGACGCGGAGTACGATTGCTCCGCGTCATTGCATATCAAACAACTGTGTGACGGGGTATACGTAAAGATGAATTTAGCGTTTCCCGGCAGCGTAGGCACAAAGCGTTGGAGTGCGGCGTAAATCTCGCTAATCGCCGATTCGCGTGCGGCATAGTAATGATACGCGCGAATCTGCCGCGCTCACCAACGGCACGCCAAGCTGCAGCTCACCTAGTTTGATCCAATTCTTTGGTATAGCGAATTCCTTTTCGTAGACCATGTTTATGTCATGATCACGAATAATTGTTGCTAGCCAATCGGGCTGATTATAGTCGCGACGTAATGTTTCGTCCGAACTTAACCCCCATAGGTCAAGTACATACCGTTTATTGTGGTGCGAAACATAACCAATATTATTGACAGCTACTGGCTGTTGATAATATTCTGTAACAAAACGGTGCATTTGGTACTGCTGTTGATAGATGTTAGCAGCAGCAAGTGGCGTTGACAGAAAAGTTTTGATATGACCGCTGCCTAGAAAAGCCATCCATACCGTTAAAATTACTATAGCGCTGCTTGATCTATATGTTTGAAATAAATGGATGATTATTGGTTGAAAGAGATAAAGCATCATGATAAGGATGAAAACCGAAATATAAATTTGACCATAAGCGCCATACTTGCCAAACATAACATGTGCTATGGTTGCTAGTACAGAAATGAGGGCTAATGGTTTTCTAGATGACTCTATAATTGACAAAAAGATACCTGTTACCATGAACAGGAGCAGGAAAAACACGACTGTGCCCGGTCGCGTGAAAAGCGATATAACAATGTTGAGCATTGGGCTTGGTACATCGATGTCGATGGATTCTAATAGTGCGGTAGATTTGACAATAATAGATGCTGGTAGTGGTGACAACCCCAGCGACATGAGAAAGAGCAAAGAACCGCCTACCAACAGGTCAATACAGACGATGGTTGCTAGGCCAAGCCAGCGTTTGCCTTTTGTGATAAGGAAGATCGCAGCCAAGAGCGAAATCGCTAGATTTTCATACCGCACCAATGGCGCCAAAATCAGCGCAACAGGCATCCATCGCGACAGTTGCTGATAGCGCGCGTACTCTATGAAGCCATGGGCAATGAGCAACGTGCAAAACACTTGCAGCGAATGCTCCATGCCGGTAAAGACCAAACCGAGGATAACCGAGGATATTGGTAGTAAAGATAATCAATAATGATAGAAACAAAATAATAGCGCGATCTTTTTTCGTGTTGGTGAGATCTAAGGCGACTTGTACCGTTCTTAGCAGCAGAGCGATACCAAGAGTAACCAGAATGTTGATCGCTAGTGGCGCGAAGGGGTGTGTCCCGAACATGGCCAAGAGAAATGGCCAAATGATGCTCGATGATGGTGAGGAAAATTCATTTTCGTTGACGCCGTAATGCCCTCTAGCAATATTCTCGGCGAGCGCAAGATGAATGTAGGGGTCGTCAAGCGTATAGGTTTGGTAACGCTGAAACAGCTCTTTGGGTTGCGATGCTCTTCGTCATTAGTTCTTGCTCCGCGTGATGTCGTTTAGAATGGCTAGTTTCGAATATCATAGCTGAGGCGTGATCCGGCTGCAACTCCCCCATCAGGCCTAATAGCTTTTATGACCGGGCTCTTATTCGGCTCAATCCTGCTTACAACTCGCCTATTCGCCCTAGCAGCTCTTGTGATTGGGCGATAATTGCCTCCCGTTCATGAGGGTTCAGCCGGTTGAGACCCAACACCGCCGGGCCGAGGCGCGGGTTGGCCCGCAGGCGCGTTTCGTTGCTGATGAGGAAGTTCCAATAGAGCGTGTTGAACGGGCAGGCGCGCGGCCCGACCCGCGCTTTGCGATCGTAGAAACATCCCTTGCAGTAGTCGCTCATCTTGTCGATGTAGGCGGCGCTGGCAATATACGGCTTCGTCGCCGTGCGCCCGCCGTCAGCGTTCAACCCCATCCCGATCACGTTGGGCGTGACCACCCACTCATAAGCATCGACATAGCATTCGAGAAACCAGTCGTTGACGGCTTGCGGGCGGATGCCGGCCAGCAACGCGAAGTTGCACAGCACCATCAGCCGCTCGATGTGGTGGCAGTAGCCAGTGCGCAGCACACGCTCGATGACGCAACCTAGACAGCGCATGCGGGTTTGGCCCGTCCAGTACCATACCGGCAATGGCCGTTCCGCGCTCCACGCATTGGCCTGCAAGAGGCCGGGCATCAATTCCCAGTAGCGGTAGTAAATGTATTCGCGCCAGCCGATAATCTGGCGCACAAAGCCTTCGACTGAGGCGAGCGGCGCGTGGCCGCGCTGGTACGCGGTCACTGCGGCTTGCGCCGTTTCTAGCGGATCGAGCAAGCCGATGTTGAGCAGCGGCGAGAGTTGGGAGTGAAAGAGCAGCTCGTGCTCGGAGCTCATAGCGTCTTCAAACGGGCCGAAGTCGGGCAGACGATGCGTAATGAAATCATCGAGCGCCGCTAAGGCTTGCGCGCGCGTTACCGGCAGGTCGAAGCGATCGGCAGCGCCGATCGCGTTGGGGCAGGCCCCAGCAAGATCGGCGATCGTCTGGCGGGTCATCTCGTCGGGCGGGAAGCGCAATGGCGGCGGCACTGGCCGGCCATCGTAGCGCCGGCGGTTTTCATGGTCGAGATTCCACACACCACCGGTTGGTTCGCCGTCCGGTTCGATCAATAAGCCGGTCTGCCGGCGCATTGCCCGATAAAACGGCTCCATCAGCGCCGGCGGGCGGTCGGGTGGGTAGCGTTCGACCAGAAAGAGGGTGTTGGGCAGGATCGTCACCGCAATGCCGAGTTCGGTTGCCAGACTCTGTTGGAACTGGCGAGTGGCGTATTCGGCGGCGGCGACGCAGATGAGATGGCGGATGCCGAAGGTCGTAATGTGCTCGCGCAGACCGCTAAGAAAATCCGGCGCCGCGCGCAGATCGACCTCGTAGCCGGCGGCGCGCAGTTCGGCGGCATAGTGGCGCATGGCGCTGATTATCAGCACCAGTTTGCGGCGATGGTACGGGCGTTGGTTGAGGCGGGCCAGCGACTCGATCAACACTACGCGGCGGTTGGGGGCCAAGCCGGGATGGGTCGGGCTGAGCTGGTCGCCGATGACCCAGACTGATTCAGAAAGCGCAGTCATAAGCGATTCGGTTGAGTATCATCAAGGCGTAGAGCAGGCGAATGCACCGTAGAACCGGACGGCTGTCCGGCTCCGCGATGACGCAAAGGATGATACACGCAAAGACGCAGAGGACGCGAAGGAACACAAGGGAGGGATCATAACCCTCCGCGACCTCTGCACGCTCGGCGGTATTTTACCCCCACCCTCGTCCTCCCTCAGCGGGGTTTAAGGGTGGACAGAACGCGTGCGCACAGATGTGGTTGATGGCTTTAAGATAGGCTCGTGTGCCCTCTCCCCCAGCCCCTCTCCGACTAGTGCGGGAGAGGGGAGTTCGTTTTAGTCCGTGCAGGCATCCGTCCCGCAGAAGCGGGAGATTGCTTCGGGCGCTGCGCGCCCTCGCAATGACATGAGGACGCGCATAATGACTGCAAGGCGCGAACGGTGTGTGTAGACAAAAATACCATTGCTGGCTGCCAGTCCTTTGCTGGTGTCCACTCACCCCCAGCCCCTCTCCGACGCTAGTGGGAGAGGGGCGCTGCTGCGTTCCGCTCCTGCAATGCCTTGCTCGCCATTCAGCGGCTCCCCCGCTCCCGCCATCAGGAGGGAGCGGGGCCGGGGGGTGCGGGCCACCAGCCCGCGCAGCGGGCTTCGTAACTATAGCCCGGCCCTTGGGGGCCGGGGGATACGGCAACCGCCATAGTTGCTCCTGCTGCGTGATCCCATCCCGTCTCTCACCCTCCGGGGGAGGGCGGAAGTGGCTCCGCTCCCCAGCGGGGAAAGGTCGGGAGGGGGGCTATCGCAACGGCGCAAAGGATGCCAAGAAGCACAAGGGGTAGACATAACCCTCCGCGTCCTCCGCGGTAAGAAGATATGCGCTACTGGCGGAACAGGCGATCGAGTGCGGCGTTCCACGCCTTCATCCGTTCCGGGTCGCCGCCGACGTCGGGGTGATGGAGCCGGGCCATCGCTTTGCGGATCGCGTTCGCTTCGTCTTCGCTAATGTGACCGGCCAGCGAACTAATATCAATCGTCGCGCCGGGGCGCGGTTCTTCGTGGAGCGAGGCTTCGAGCCGTTGGGCGCGGGCGCGCCACATATCGCGCTCGTGGCAGAGGAGCGTATTTTCGCGCATCGTTTCGGTGAGCGTTTCGACCATCTTGGCATGGGCGCGCTGCGCTTCTTGCGCGGCGGCCATGGTCTTCTCGAGTTGGCGGCGCAGCGAACGGATCAATGCTTGCGCTTCAGCTAATTCGCGGCGCAAGAGTTCCAGCTCGCGTTGGGTGCAGCCATTACTGGTTGGCGTCAGCTCATCCGAGGTTAACACGCCCGACTCCTCATGCCGTTTGACATCGTCGTCTCTAGTATAGCGCAATTTATGCCCGTCCTGAGGAATGATCGATGCTACTATTATACTGCATAAACCAATCAATAACTTTTGCTGGCGCCGGATTGTTGTCATTGGGCAGGTTCATCGCGATATGTACCCCAGAAATGCGGTAAGGGTCGCGGGGCCTTGCCGCCGCGACCCGTCACACATGTGGCAACGGCCACTTGCCGGTGGCCGTAGGGGGATTATGGGGAGCAACAGTGAGGATTGGGAGGATACATGTCGAGCGACGTCTGTTGCTCCATCACTCGACCTGTGAAAAGTATAGCAAGCACGGTTACAGTTGGGTATCCGTCTTAAGACTGATTTGCGAACTCTCTTGCACAACGACGTATGCGCGCTCGATTTCGCGCCGGAATGATCCCGGGATGCGCGCCCAATCCAACACATCAACCCGGATGGGCAGATCGCTGTCGATAAACGCCTCGATCAGATCAAATATCTGCTCGCAAGGCTGCAAGAGGTCATGCGGGTTGCGCACCACGAGATCGAGATCGCTGGCCGCATACGCACCGCCGGTCACCCGGCTGCCATACGCCCATACGTCGTAATCGGGCACGTGACGTTGGAGAATGGCGCGCACTTCGGTCAAATAACGCTCCGGCAAGTCAAGATGATATTGCCCACGCATCATTCTTCCTCTTCAAGCATTGGGCCGGTGCGCAATCGCTTAACCAAGGCACGCGCGTCACGAATGAAATCCGGCAAGATCGCGAGCGTTGCTTGGACGAAATCTTCACCGTAGTTGTGGGCGGTGTTGTTGCGGTTGGCGCGATAGCCGAACCACCGCTCGACTTCAGCGATCGAGAGCAGGCTGTGTTGGGCGGCGAGGCGCAATAGTTCTTTCACCGGCGTCGCTTCGAGTTTGCGGCTGCTATGACCAAAGTCGCGCAATCGCCGCCGGATTAGCTTGAACGAGACCTCTTGCGCTAGCTCGAAGCCTTTGATGATGGCGAGCCGGAAGATCTCTTGCTCAACCGCGTCTTTGCCGGCCACTGCTTGGTAGTGAGCTAACGCCGATTCGAGGGCGCGTAGCGTATTGTCAAGATGTTCGGTGTTGATGGCCATAGCAAGCCTTTGGTTGGGCAGGCCGGGATATCATCGTGATCACTATGTCTATGATGACTGGCCGGTGTCAATAGCGGAATCATGGCACTGCTTGCCAGTATTATACTCCCCTCGCAAGGCCGGTGCATACCCAACACTTGCCTTGCGCCGCTATGCTACAATCGGATGTTGATCCGTTGTTGTGAACTGTGAGGAGTCTGCCATGACGCAAGCCCCGGCGCGGGTGGGGTTGACTGACACTCGCTATTTTATGCCGCTGCTGCGCCTTGGTGCGGTGCAGCCGATTGAGCGCGGTGTGCTCGCGGCGCTCGACCACGAGTGGTTGCGGGTTGAGTTTATCCGTGACGATATTGTGCGGTTCAAGATCAGTCGCGGCGGTTGGTTTGACGAACACCCGACCTACGCGGTCTGCGCTGATTTGAACGCGGCGCCGGCGCCGTCCTTTACAGTGACGGAAACCGATGCCGCCGTCGTGCTTCGTAATGCGCGCCTTGAGGTGGTAATTGGGCGCGATCCGTTTACGCTGACAGTTCGGCGCAGCGATGGCAGTCTAGTGCTAGAGACCGCGCTCGGTCACGATGGGTTGCCATGGGCGTATGCTACGCTGAACGATGCCTTTGCGTTTCATCGCGTCTGCGCGCGCGAAGATGCTTTTTTGGGGTTGGGTGAGAAGACAGGCCGGTTGAATCGCAAGGGACGCGATTTTATTCTGTGGAATAACGACGTGCTTAGTCCGCAAGGCGAGGCCGAATTCGCTGCCGGGCGCGATCCGTCTGATCCGCGCGCGAAAAATACTAGCACCGAGTTCGACCCCTATTACGTCTCGATCCCCTTCTTCTACCATCTTGACGAGTATGGCAACGCGGCTGGCTTTTTCCTCGACAACAGCTATCGTCTGCACGTTGATTTCTCCCCCGCCGAAACCTACGGTATCTGCGCGTTGGGCGGCCAATACACCGAATACGTCTTCGCCGGGCCGCAGATGGCTGAGATACTGGAAGGGTTTACGTGGTTGACCGGGCGGTTGGCGCCGCCGCCGATCTGGGCTTTGGGTTATCACCAGTGCCGCTGGCATCGCTACAGCCAAGCGGAGGTGCTCGCCTTGGCTGCGCGCTATCGCGAGTGCGGCATTCCCTGCGACACGCTCTGGCTTGATATTGAACACATGGACGGCTACCGCGTCTTTACGTGGAACCGGGCGCTGTTTCCCGATCCGGCGGCGCTGGCGGCGCAGTTGGGCGAGCAGGGGTTTCGCCTGATCACGATTGTCGATCCGGGGGTGAAGGTTGATCCGCAGTTTGCGCTCTACGAAGAAGGGCGGGCCAACGATCTCTTCTGCCGCACGGCCAGCGGCGATCTCTACATCGGCCAAGTGTGGCCGGGCCGCACCGCCTTCCCCGATTTCGTCAAGCCAGAGACGCGGGCATGGTGGGGCAAGCTCAACGCCGAGCATGCGCGTTTGGGTATTGCCGGCATCTGGAATGACATGAACGAGCCGGCCACCGGCGACATTCCGCCCTACGCGATGCGCTTCAACGGCGGGCGCGAGCCGCACGAGCGCTATCACAACCAGTACGCGCTGTTGATGGCGATGGCGACGGTTGCAGGGCTGGCGCAAGCCTTTCCCAATCAACGTACCTTCGTGTTGTCGCGGGCCGGCTTTGCCGGTATCCAGCGCTATGCCGCCAACTGGATGGGTGACAACTGCGCGCGCTGGGATCACCTCTGGCTGAGTATGCCGATGGCGATGGGGATGGGGCTATCGGGGCAGGCATTTGTCGGCGCTGACATCGGTGGGTTTGCCGGCGATACCCAACCCGAACTCTTTGCCCGTTGGATGCAGTGCGCGGTGCTAACCGCCTTCTGCCGCAACCACAGCGCCTACGGCCACATCGATCAATACGCTTGGTCGTTTGGCCCGGCGATCGAGCGGATTGCCCGCGACGCGATCGTCTTGCGCTACCGGCTGATGCCCTATCTCACCACTGCTTTTATGCGCGCCGTCGAAACCGGCGAACCGGTGCAGCAGCCGCTGGTGTTTGCTTACCAGACCGACCGGCTCACCCGCGAGATTGATGACCAGTTTTTGGTAGGGCGCGATCTGCTGGCCGCGCCGGTCTACGCGCCGGGGGCAACCGCGCGCCAGCTCTACCTGCCGGCGGGAGAGTGGTACGATTGGCATAGCGACACGTGGCATGCTGGCGAGCAATTTGTCTTGGCGGCAGCGCCGCTCGATCGTATCCCGCTGTTTGCCCGCGCCGGCGCAGTGATTCCGCTCTGGCCGGAAGCGCCGGCTTCGACGGTGGGCTACTACCCGCCAACTATCGAACTGCACCTCTTCGTGCCGCAGTGCGATGGCGTTTACACCTCAGAGCTGCACGAAGACGACGGCCTTACCTTCGATTTCCGGCATGGCGCGTACTACCGCACCACCTTCCGGGTCGAACGGCGCGGGTCGCAGCTCACGCTACACGCCGCTGTAGATGGCAATGGCTTTGCCGCCTTTACCCGCGAGACGTTCACACTGGTGATCCACGGCGCGCAGCCGGCAACGGTTACGATCGACGGCGTGGCGCACCTGCTGGCCAATGGCCGGGTCTCGTTTGCCAATCGCGGGCAGGGGTTTGGGGTGATGTTTAATCTGTAAAGGTCTAAAATGGTGTATACGCTGCAATTTCTCAATGTATTGTCTCTAAGAGACGTATTGCGTCTTGATGGATAGTTTCTGCGATGTTGACTCCAGCGAGGAGCGTAATAAGACTATGACGCGAGTACTCATTACCACTGTTGGAACATCGCTCTTAACCAACCGTGACCGTCCTTGGGGTGGATGGAATGCGCGTGCCGGCCATCCGCTACCTGATCAGAGTACGGTACAGCAATGGCTGGAATCGGCCGATTTAGTTGCTGCAAGTGCAGAAACAAACACCTTGCAAGCACTGGGCCTTGAAGAGTCCGATCGGTTGGTGTTGCTGCATTCAGATACTCCAGAAGGGCGGTTCTGCTCACAGCAATTAGCCGTCTTTTACCGCCGGCAGTGTGCTGAGGTGATTGAGCGCCAGATCACGGCGCTTGGGTATGAACATGAGAGTTTTGCCCAACGCGGGTTACGGAGTCTGGTGTCGGTAGCGATTACGGCGGTATTAGAGGCAGAACGGCAAGCGCACAAGCCCGTGTTTTGTGCGACTGGCGGTTTTAAGGCTGAGATTGCTTTTTTAAATTTGCTCGGTGCATTGCTAGGCGTTGAGGTCTACTACATCCACGAACAGTTCCGCGAAGTGGTGAGATTACCGCGCTTGCCGCTAGCGTGGAATGTGGATGAATTGCTAGAAAAGCATCGCGACTTCTTTGAATGGATAGATGCCGAGCCTCGTCCAAGTCATGAGGTCGAGCATTGGCTGAAAAGCCGGCCTGACCTGCGCCCGTTAGTTGAGGATGCGAGTGATGGTCATACCTATTTGAACGCTGCTGGGAATATGATCTACCAAGCAGCGTTGGCGAAGGCGGAAGATCGTCCGCGTGCAAAGTGGCCTGAATCAGTTTCATTGTCACCGGATGAGAAGAATCGAGTCTCAAATGTTGGCCATCACCGGCCAAGAGGGTGGGAACAGTTTGTTCGGCGCTTGTGCGCGATCGATTGTGTCACATCGGTCATGTATGATGATACCGGATTTAGTGGTCCACCGGTCAAGATCGTGGATGCTCAATCAGGAACATTAGCAGTACGCTTTGAAGCGGCTGGGCAAGCGTTGCCATTGCGGGTTGAAACAACCGCGCGTGGTGAGGCGCAAACAGAGCTCGTAGCGGAATATCTTCGCCGTCGCATCGTGCGTTAGAACCTGTTCTGAGTAACGGGTTTGCATGTATGCAAATTATAACGCTTTCTACCGTTCAAGCAGCAATAGCGGCGGTGTCGTAACAGTCCGTCTTAGAGTGCCTGCAAGCACCGTATCACAAGGCAGTACGTGAGTAGAAATTGGCCAATCTTCGCACTGTGCTTGAGCTGTTTTGACATAGCGGCAATATTCTAAGCATCATCGCCAATCTTTTGAACAGATTGGTGATGAACTTTTCTGCGCAGTCTCTTCCTCCTGCACCCAACCATTAGCTCGGCGGATGTTGATCGAGTAATACGTATGATTGGCAATGATCAACGGCGCGCTAACCGTGCGCGATAGCTTTTTTGTGAAAATAGCGCTCAGAATGGCGGTGCGATCCGGTACCTTGGTCGTCACGAGCAGCACGTTTCGCGGCAATAGCGTTGCTCTAACCGGCGGCGCTATCTACAGCAGCAATGGCGCGGCCACCATCGCCAATAGCACCTTTTCCGGCAATCAGGCAAGTAACCGCGGCGACGGCATCTATAACAGCGTGGCCGGTACGCTGGCGGTGGTGAATGCGACCTTCTGGCGCAACCGGGCCAATACGAGCGGCGGCGGCATCTATGTTAACGGCGGCAGCGTCACGGTCAAGAATACAATTATCGCTAATAGTGTCAGTGGCGGTAATTGTTTTGGCTCGTTTGCTGCCGATAGCGCAACGAATCTGACCACTGATAATACCTGTGGCTCAAGTTTCACTCAAGTGACGGTAGCACAGTTGAATTTCGGCCCATTTACCGGTGTACCCGGCTATTTCCCGCTGTTGCCCGGCAGCGTAGCGATTGACGCTGGCGACAATGCGGTCTGCGCTGCTGCGCCGGTTAATAACCAATCGCAGAATGGCGTCGCCCGCCCCCAAAACGGCAATAGCGATAGCCTTGTGGTCTGTGACATTGGCGCCGTGGCGGCGGCGTTTGCCGATCTTTCGGCGACTAAGACCAATAATGTTAGTGGCACGGCGACGGTTGGCCAGCCGTTTACATAGACGGTGACCGTTGCCAATGCCGGCGTCGCCGCCGCTGCCTTTGCCAGCGGACAAGCGATCTTCCGGGACGATTTGCCGCTTGGCGCAACCTTATGGTACGCCGGTAGTGCAGAACCTCGTGAATGTGCCGAATGGCAGCAATATCGCATGCGCGATTGCCGGCACTACCCTGACCTGCACCGCTGATGGCGATGAGGTAACGCTTGGCGCTCCTGCGAGTTCGTTCGAGGTCGTGGTCGGCGTTACCCCTGCCACTACGGGTACGCTGGCCAACCCAGCCGCTGGCGGTGTCTGCCGGGTGAATCCTGATGGCGCTGTGGCTGAGATCAACGAGGGTAACAATTCCTGCGCCGATACCGTGACGGTCAATGTGAAAGTCTACGTGCCGCTGGTGTCGCGTTCTTGAGATAGCTTCAATCGCAGCGAGTTCTTGGTAAGGCTGTAGTAGTGTATGTTTGCCCCCGCTCTGTCTGATGCAGGGCGGGGGTGTTGCGTGACAGGCGTGTTGTGATTGCGCGCTGGTCGCGGAAGGCGTTCCAGTTTAGCGCGCTTCATAACTTCGTCTTAATCTTCGTTTGCTACGATAGCTAGCGCTAGACAATCGTTCATCTGCGAGGTGATCTATGGCGCTGTTTCTGCTTGGCACCGGCTTCTTCCTGCTCGTGTCCGCTGGTTATGTCTTTTACCAAAGCCACTATTTGCGGCGCAACATTGAAACTCAAGGCGCCGTGATTGATTTGAAGGTTGACGAAGAAGGCGCGGCTCAGCCGGTGGTGCGCTTTATCACGCAGAACGGTCAAGAAGTCACCTTCACCGGGCAGGTGGCTTTCTATCCCCCTGCCCATACTGTTGGCCAAATTGTCACGGTGGTCTATCCTCCCAACCGGCCTGATCAAGCTCGGATCAAGGGCGAAAGCGACCGGTTTCTCTTCGTCTTTGTGATTATTGGAGGCATTCTGTTCTTGTTGGGGGTAGGGGATCTTATAATGGGCTGGTTTGGCGGCGGTGGTTAAGAGGATTTATTCACGAACCTCGCTTCTACTGCTCCTTGTTGCCGGCTGCGCGCTGTTGCCTCCAACCTCGCCAACGTCTACGCCGCCGGCGAGGTTGCCGTTGCAAGTGCGCTGGCAAATTCAATACACCGGTCCATTGCAGATCGATGTGAACGCAGACGTGTTCAACGTCGATCTCTTTGATACCCCGGCTGAGACCATCGATCGACTGCGCCGGCGCGGCGTGTTCGTGATGTGTTATTTCAGCGCCGGTTCGTATGAAGCTTGGCGGCCTGACGCGGCGCACTTTCCAGTTGATGCGCTGGGTAAAGAACTGGCTGGTTGGCCCGGTGAGAAATGGCTCGACATCCGTCGCATTGATGCGCTAGCGCCGATTATGCAAGCCCGGCTTGACCTTGCGTTCAGCAAGGGGTGTGATGGCGTTGATCCTGATAATGTCAACGGCTATGCCAATGACACTGGTTTCCCGCTGACCGCCGCCGATCAAGAACGCTACAACATCTGGCTGGCCGAGGCGGCCCATCAGCGCGGCTTGTTGATCGGTTTGAAGAGCGATCTCGATCAAATCCCGGCCTTAGTCTCCTCTTTTGATTGGGTGCTCAACGAAGAGTGCTTTTCGTACCACGAATGCGATCTGCTATTGCCCTTTTTGCAGGCCGGCAAGCCGGTGTTTGTGATCGAGTATGAGTTGGAACCGGCAGCATTTTGCCCGCAGGTGCTGGCTATGAATGTCAATGCGTTACATAAGCGTTGGCAACTCGACGCCTACCGGACCGATTGCTGCGAGTGGCGGGCAAGGTCGTAACGTTTGCGCAGCTCTTATGCTGGATCTGTCTGGCGAAATACTACGTGTTGATATGGAGTGCGGCAGTTTAACTGCCGCATTCCACATTGTGGTGTTGTAACATCGACGTAGTATTGCGCATCTTACCTATCAGAGGGTTGCCCGGCGCGAGCGTCTGCCGGGAGCGTTTAAGGAGACAAGCATGAACCTTGCCGAATTTCAAGCCCAATTGCGTACCTATCCCCAGCCAGTGGTGGTGGATTTTTGGGCGCCGTGGTGTATGCCCTGCCGGGTGACGCGGCCTATTTTGAAGCGGCTGGCGCAAGAATATCAGGGGAAGGTGGCGCTCTGGGAGATTAACGCCGAAGACCATCCGGATCTGTTGCGCGAGTTGAAGATTTTTGGCATCCCAACCCTGATCGCGTTTCGCGATGGGCAAGAGATTTCGCGCCATCTCGGCGCCAAGTCCGAGAGCGATCTGAACGAGATGTTTCGCCTGCTCTCGGAAGGTAAGACCCCGCCGCGTCTGAAACCGGTCGAGCGCTTGCTGCGGATTGCGATCGCGTTGGTGCTAGTGGCGCTGGCTTTTGCAACCAGCGGCGGTTGGCCGTTGTATGTGCTGGCCGGTCTCGTCTTCTTTAGCGCCGTCTACGATCGTTGTCCGGTGTGGAAAGCGATTACCGGGTAGGTGCAAGATATCGCCAGCAAACAGAACTCTGGGAGGGCTTCATGAAGATTGCCTTTGCCACCGATGACCATCAGACAATTAGCCCGCACCTTGGCCGGGCCCAGTGGTATGAAGTCGTGACGATCGAGCAAGGGCAAGTGGTGAATCGGGAAGCGCGTCCGAAAGGGCGGCGCCATCATCAGGCAGAGGAGCACGATCATCACCATCATCACCACCACCATGGCTCGCATCATTGGTTGGTGGAAGCCGTGCCTGATTGCCAGATGGTGGTGGCCCGCGGTATGGGTGAACCGGCCTTTCAAGGGATGCAGGCTGCCGGTATCCAAGCCATCTGCACTCCCTTGCGCACGATTGATGAAGCGGTGCAGGCGTATGTGAACGGTACACTCACCCACCATCCTGAACGGGTGCATCACCGGCATTGAGCGTGGCGCGGCGTGCCTTGCCCCCGATAGATTTTGCGGTGTTCCCTTGGTAATGCCCTCTCCCCCCGGCTCCCTCTCCCACTTCGCGGCGGGAGAGGGAGTTTGCTGCAAGGTGCGAGCGGCATGGTAGCGCGGAACACAGTTGCTCCCCGCTCCTGCTGTGCGGGGGCAGGTATGGCGGCGAAGGTGCTCTCCTCCCCCAGCTGGGGAGGGGTCGGGGGTGGAGCCAATGATCAAGCCGCAAAGTGGGTAAAGGCGCAAAGCCCCTAAACGCAAAGCCGTCAAGGACGTCGAGAGCGCGAAGATGTTTTGGGGATGCGGAACAGGAGGTTGTCATCATTTCCGCATACACTCATACAACACTTGCCTCCCTTGGCTGAACCCCTCAACCGGCGTGCAATGGGTTTGCAGCCACGCACTGATCTCATTGCCCTGCACGCGCCCGCCGAAAAGTACGTAACGCAACCGGCCCGCCGTAACGAGTTTCTCTAACCCTTCCGCATCAATCACCGGATCGCTGCCGCTAAACCCTCCCATGTACAACACCGGCCTGCCGGTGACCAGCACCAACGGCGCGCCAGTCTGCGCGCTCGGCACGGCGACGAGATAGTCAATGCCTTGGGTGTTGGTTTGTAAGAAGGCCAGCAATGCGCTAGGATCACCGGCCTGATCGGGCGGGCGCTGGTTGGGGAAGGCCGATGCATCAGCCGGCGCCGGCAGACCCCTGCCGAACCCTTGCCCGCCATACGCGCCGGGCAATGCCACATCCGGGCTTTGCTCGGCCACGGTGAGCGCCGACCATGCGAGGGGGGTGATGAGAATAGCTCCAACCAGCAAGGCATAGGCTGCCGGTAACGTACTCTGCCGTTGCCACCAGCCCCCTATCAGCAGAGCGATCAAACCGCTGACCAGCCCGACTGCCGCGAGCCGCAGCCACCACCCATCTTGCCCGTATTGCCCCGCCAGCCACCACTGGAAGGCCAGCGTGCCGGTCGCCGCCAACGCCAGCGTCCACCGCACCCAACCCCGTTCCCGCTCACGCCACATCACCGCTACCCCGCCGCCGATCACCGCCGCTAACGGTGCGGCCAGCATGATCACGTAGTAGTCGTGGAAGAAGTTGGCAACGCTGAAGAAGACCAGTCCAATCAAGAGCCAGCCGCCCCAGAGCACGGCAGCCTGCTGCTCGGCAGCTAATGGCCATGACCAGCGCGCAGCGATGATCAACCCGATCAAGCAGACCAACCCGAAAGGCAGCAACCAACTGAGCTCTTTGGCTAACGGTGGCACGAACAAGCGGATGGCCGACGGCGTGCCTACCTCTTGCCCAAACATGCCGTCGCTTGGGCGATTCCCTAGCGGGAAGGGCGGCCCGCCGGCCATGCCCGGCAGCGGTTGAGCCAAAGGCGGATACGATGGATGATCCGGCAATTGATTTGGGTTGAAGCCGCCGGGGCCGGCTAAACCCGCCGGCGGCGCACCGGACGGATTGGGCTGCATCCCCAGCAGACGATTGAGACCGTTGTAGCCGATCATCAACTCGATCACGCTGTTGCTTTGGCTGCTGCCAACGTAAGGACGGGCGCTGGCCGGCGTTAAATCCACCACTATCGCCCATGATAGTGACACCGCTATCAGCAAGACTGTCGTTACGCTCAGGTGAACGATCTTCTGCCGCCATGGTTGAGGCGCGCCAAAGAAGGAGAGGGCATAGAGAGCGGGCAGCGGTAAAAACGCTTGCAGCATCTTGATATTAAAGCCCAATCCCATTAGCACGCCGCCAAGCAGCAGCCACCGCAGCTTGCCGGTCGCGGTTGCGGTGATGAAGGCCCACGTTGCCAGCAGCAGCGTAAAGACCAGCATTCCATCCATCGTATTGTTGCGATCAGTGCCGATCACCACCGGCGTGATCGCAAAGACAGCGGCGGCGACGAGGCCGGCCAGCGTCCCCATCTGGCGCTTGACCAGTGCATACAGCAGCGGGACGCCAAAGATGCCGGCGAGGAGGTTGGGCAAGCTGACCGCAAACCCGTTGACACCCAGCGCCAGCGCAAACGCGGCTTCGATCCACAAGCCAAGCGGCGGCTTATCAACCGTCACCGAACCACCCGGTTCGGCAGCGACAAAGAAGAAGTTAGGCCACGATTGCAGCATTGCCTTGACCGCCGCGGTGTAGTACGCATTGGCGTCGCCGATCGCTTGGATGTTGAAGAAATGCAAACCAGCGGAGAGCGCCATCAGCGCCAGCAGCACGGCGCGGTTGAAGGTTAGCCCCCGCCAGCGTGGCCGTTCCAGCCATGAAGCAGGTTCAGGCGACGGTTGGGTGGCTGTGGAAGCGTTCATTGCAATGTGTCCGCTATACGCCGAACGTTGGTGTTACGCCGAGTATGACCTGATTCTGTATAAGCCGCTGCAATTATGCACTCTCTCGACAGGACGCAGTTATAGCTACTCGTTGTGAGTTATATATGCTGTTGAATAGCATGGCAACGATTACTTTGGTATGTAAGCGAAAGCTGAGTTCACTTTTGTTCCCTTTGTTCTTATATGGCTAGTACAGCTACATTTATATTAAAAACGAGTTATCTTATAATGACCGACAATACAGTACTTTAGCTTACGCACCGTCAACACCTCTTGCTTTGGAGGACGGATTTGTATGGATTTGAAGCAACACATTGAGGAGATTCGGAATGGTATTACAAGTGGTCGATTCGCTAACGAAGCCTCGGTCTCCCAAGGAATCGTTCTTCGCCTCCTGAGCGCGTTGTCTTGGCCATGCTACGATATACAAATTGTTTGTCCTGAATACTCCTTGGCTGGCGGTCGAGTCGATTACGTCACTATGTGATCATTCTGGTAAGCCAAAAGTGTTTCTCGAGGTTAAGCAAGTTGGCAAAAGTGAAGGCACTGAGAGACAACTATTTGAATATGCTTTTCATGTTGGCGTTCCCTTAGCCGTTTTGACTGATGGACGTGAATGGAATTTCTTTTTGCCCGGTGAGCGGGGTGATTACGGTGAACGAAGAGTCTATAAACTTGATATTATTGAACGCGACATCTCTGAATGTGTTACTCGTCTCAATCGCTATCTCAATTACAATGATGTTCTATCCGGTAAAGCTATTGAGGCAGCCCGTGAAGACTATCGGAATGCGTCACGCGATCGGCAAATACGTGATACTTTACCGAAAGCTATGGCCAAGCTGATTGGCGATGAAGATGATTTATTGCTAGAACTTATCGCTGATCAGGTCGCAAGTCTCTGTGGTTATAAGCCGGATTTAGATATAGTAGCTCGTTTTCTCAAAGAGCGTGTTCGAATAATAGATCGGCCTACTACTGAATCCTTACCTCCTATTTTGCCTGAAGGCTGTCCACAAGGTTTTTTGGGTTTTCGTTTCAAAGGGCGTGATTATCGCATTTCAAAAGCTAAGGATGTGTTGATTCAGGTTTTTGAAGTTTTGTCTGAACATGATCCGGCGTTCCCGGAACGATTTGCTGCCTTGCCGACGCATGGACATAAACGTCGTTATTTGGCGCGAACGAAACAAGAGCTTTATCCCGATCGGTCTGATCTATGCGACTTGTCTGTGAGACTGAAATCAGGATGGTTTTTGGGTACTAATTATGGTCGTTATGAAATCAAGAAATTATTAGAATGACATGTCAGGTAGCTAAAATTAAATATGGTCAAGATTTGGCAGTTTGTCTTGATGAATGATAATTAGAATTTGCTTTGCAGAGAAAATATCTTCTCGTCAGTTTATTGACTGCTTGCTGTAGTTGTTGTGGTACATTCACCGCAAGTTGCCGGTCAGCTCACGCCGTTTGTGAAATGCAAGCGGCGTGAGCTAAATGCATCCATACTTGCGAAATGGTCTGAACGAGGTTAACTATTCCTATTCGTTGTACTCACACTCCCCAACCACGCTACCACCTCTTCCCGCGCGATCACCGTCGCTTGAGCTTCGGTGCGCCGGCGCACTTCGACTTGCCCGGCGGCCAGCAGTTTCTCGCTTACCACCACTCGCCACGGTGCGCCGATCAGGTCGGCATCGTTAAACTTCACCCCCGCCCGTTCATCTCGGTCGTCGAGCAGCACGGCCAACCCGGCAGCGCGCAGGTCATCGGCGAGCGCTTGCCCGGCGGTTGCCACCGCGTCACTCCGGCCCAGCGTGATCACATGCGCATCTACCGGCGCGATTGCCGCCGGCCAGACGATGCCGCGTTCGTCGTGGCGCTGCTCGACGGCGAGGTGTAGCAGCGGTTCGAGATCGAGTTCGATCCCGGCAAGGTACAAT
>NZ_DAOTWH010000087.1:0-16746 GCF_034435895.1 Chloroflexus sp. | reverse complement strand
GCCCGGCGCCGCCGCCGCCAGCACCCGCAGCACCACCGCCACCGGTGCGCAGTTCGTTGGCTGGGGCGCGGTTGCGGCTGGCTGATGGCACTGTGCTCCTCTTGCCAGCGGCAGCGCAGGCGCTGATCGGGCGGGCCGATCCGGTGAGCAACTTCTACCCTGATATCGATCTTACTCCACACGGCGGCCTTGAACGCGGCGTAGGCCGCCGGCACGGACGGTTCTTCGTCCAGCAGGGGCAGGTCTATTACGAAGACCTTGATAGCACCAACGGCAGTTTTGCCGGCGGGCGGAAACTGTTGCCGCGCCAACCCCAGCCGGTGCGGCACGGCGAGGAATTGCGGCTGGGAATGTTGTCGCTCATTGTTGAATTGCAATAGCTGAGACCTATGACTACTGTTGAACCTATGCGCATCGCGATCGCCGGCGTTGGTGGCGTCGGCGGCTATTTCGGCGGACGTTTGGCGCAGGCCGGGCACGACGTTTTTTTCATTGCCCGCGGCGAGCATTTGGCAGCAATGCAGCAGTACGGGTTGCGCGTGCGTAGCATTGCCGGCGATTTTACCTTGCCCGAAGTTAAGGCAACCGATCATCCGGCTGAGGTGGGTCCGGTCGATCTGGTGATTGTCGCGGTGAAAGGCTGGCAGGTACGCGAAGTGGCTGAGATGATCCGCCCGCTAATTGGCCCCGACACAGCGGTGCTGCCGCTGCTGAATGGCGTTGATGCGCCTAACGAGCTGGCCGAAGTGCTCGGTCGTGAGCATGCCTTGGCCGGTCTGTGCCGGATCATTGCGTATCGCGAAGCGCCGGGGGTGATTGTTCACGCTGGCGTGAACCCGACCTCGATCGATTTTGGCGAACTCGATAACCGGCAGACGCCGCGCTTATTGCGCATCAAGGCAGCGTTTGAGAGCGCCGGCATTCGTGGCAACCTGCCCGCTGATATTCACGTCGCAATGTGGCAAAAATTTATGTTAATCTGCGCGTGGAGCGGCTTTGGTGCCATGACGCGCGCCCCGATTGGGGTGTGGCGGTCATTGCCAGAGACGCGCCCGCTGGTTGAGCGGTGCTTGCAAGAGGTCGTTGATGTGGCCCACGCGCACGGGATTGCGATGCCTGACGACTCGGTACCGAATATGATGGCCTTTATCGACAGCATGCCGTATGAAGGAACCGCGTCGCTGCAACGCGACATCATCGCTGGCAGGCCGTCTGAATTGGCGAGCCAGAATGGGGCGTTGGTGCGGCTGGCCCGTGAAGTAGGGGTGGCGGTGCCGGTCAACGAGATGCTCTACGCACTCTTGTTGCCGCAAGAGTTGGCGGCCCGTGGCCAGTTGCCGCGATTCTGAGCGAGGGAGGCCATGATGCCAGCACGTCTCGAGCGGTTGATCGACCGCCTTGCGAAAGGCGGTTGGGCCGGCGCGGCCCTGATGCCGGCCACTAATCTCGCCTATCTGACCGGCTTGCAATTTCACCCCGGCAAGCGATTGACCCTGCTGCTAATCCCGGCCAGCGGCGCGCAACCGGTGATGGTCGTGCCGCAGCTTGAACTGGAGCGGGTGCGTGCAGCGGCGCCGTTTGCGATGCAGTATGTGGCATGGAGCGATGCCGAAGGGCCGCTGCGGGCACTCGCCGCAGGTATGGAAGCGGCGTTTGGCGCCGGCGCGCCGGCTAAGCCGCTGGCCGTTGAGCATACCGTGATGCGGGTGATGGAACTGCGCGCGCTAGAGACAGTCGCCCCCGGTTTGCAGACTGGCGACGTTGACCCGTTGCTGAGCGAGTTGCGCATGGTCAAAGACGCTGAGGAGTTGGCGTCGATGGAACGGGCCGTCGCGATCGTCGAGCAGGCCTTGTACGCCTTCATCGCGCAGGTACGCCCCGGCCTCAGCGAACGCGCGCTGTCGCGGATGCTAAGCGACGCGATCATAGCGGCAGGAGCCGGCAGCGAAAGCTTTGCCAATATGGTGGCCAGCGGCCCGAACGCTGCTAACCCGCATCACGAAAACAGCGACCGGCTCCTGCAACCCGGTGATCTGGTCATCATCGATTGCGGCGCCGTCTACCGTGGTTATCACTCTGACATTACCCGCACGATAGCCATCGGTGAACCGGAACCTGAAGCGCGCCATGTCTACGAGATTGTGCTAGCCGCTAATGCCGCTGGCCGCGCTGCCGCCCGTCCCGGCGCCAGCGGCGCGGAGATTGACACCGCTGCGCGCACCGTGATCGAGACTGCCGGCTACGGCGCGGCATTTGTCCACCGCACCGGCCATGGGCTTGGCCGCGAAATCCATGAATTGCCGAATATCGTCGCCGGCAGTAATACACCGCTGCTACCGGGCACCACTTTCACCATCGAACCGGGTATCTACTTGCCCGGCCGGTTTGGCGTGCGGATCGAAGATGACGTGGTGATTACCGCCGAAGGCAGCCGGTCGCTGACCAGTTTCCCGCGGGAGTTGATTGTGGTGGAAGCTGGATCGCTCCAGTGAAATCGCCAACGCGGAGTGATCTGAGAGTGAGGGGAGTCGTTATGACAGGTCGCCCCGGAGCGTTTTCGCGCGGCAGCCAGCCCTTACGCCAATTTCTGATCTGGGCCGTCATAGCTACGAGCATCGCCATTGTGGTGTTTCTTGTTGCCGGTACATTCTTCGCACTGACTCAGCTCTATATCCTTGCGGCTGGCGGCGGGATGTTCCTAGCAGTGCAACTCGGTTCACTTGGGCTCAACCGGCAAGACAATATTCAAACCGCCATTTATCTGATGTGCGTCGCGATCGCTGCGTATGCGCTCTTGATCGCGATTGTGATGCCAGAGATGCTCGTGGTGTCGATCTTAGGACCGCTGATGATGATTGCACTCGCCCAACCATATCTTGGTCGGGGGATGCTTCGCGTCATGAATATCGCCGCATTTGTCTTGGCCGTACTGATTGTCTCCTTCGGCATCTACCTTCATCTATTCACTGCCATTGCCATCGAACTGATTGGCCCGCCCACCATCCTCATTACCTCGATGGTAGTGGCGATTATTCTGTTGCTCCTGTGGCAAAACTATATCCGTTTAGAAACCGCGTTGCAGCAGAGCGAACAAGCTAACGCCGAGTTGCAGCAGATCAAGCAAGGACTCGAACAGCAAGTCGCCCAACGCACCAGCGATTTGCGCCAGACGGTCAACAAACTTGAAGCGCAATTTTACGAGCAGTCACGGATGCGCGCCGCCCTCGAACAACAGCGCGAAGTCATCCGCAACCTAAGTGTGCCGATTCTGCCGGTGACGGATCATATTTTGGTTATGCCGCTCATCGGTGAGCTTGATCGCCAACGGCTTGAAGATATTAATCAACGGGCGCTTGACGCTATCGATCAATGGCGTGCGCGGATGCTGTTGATCGATATTACCGGCGTGCCGGTTGTTGATGAAGCGGTTGCCAAGGGCATGATCGCTATCGTCCAAGCGGCGCGTCTGCTTGGCGCACAGGTGTGTCTCATCGGCATCCGCCCGGAAGTGGCCCAAGCACTTGTAGCAGTGAATATTGATTTGCAAGGCATCCAGACCTTTGCCACTCTCCAAGATGCGTTGGCGCGTGCGTTGCCAGCGGCGAAGGCAAGAGTGGCGTAGGGGGGGCAGTCATTGCTTGCTGGCTAGCCTTAATAGCCACGAAAAGCCACAAAACGCACAAAAACCATGCGATCTTTTGCGTCGTTTGGATGTCTTCGCAGCGCTTCCCCATCCCGACCCTGAAGGACGGGCTACAATGACGAAGCCTGTTACGCGGCTGGCCCTCCCCCAGCGACGGTGGGGAAGTGACGCCTTTCAGATAGGCTGTTCCGCTAAAGCGGGAGATTGCTTCGGGCACTTCGCGCCCTCGCAATGACAAGGGAATACCCTCGCACTGACACGCGGGCGCCTGCCCGCATACAATCTCAGCTAGAAACCCTTTGCGCCCCCGCGCCGGCTGTGGTATACTGCGCAAGCATAGTTGCAGGCAAAGAGACGATGATCGCAATGGATACGATGGTTCTGCCCAACACCTACCGCAGCCGCCCGATGGTTCATCGTCGCCGTCGTCGTTGCCGTCGCCAGCCCATTGCGCGATCTGGCTAGCCGCGCCTGCGCTTCTGTACGAGATGTTCTCAGGCCAGCACTGCCAGCGCGCAGGCTGGCTTCTTCTATGTATTCGCATCAAGCCAGCGCAGGGGGTTATGACGCACGTATATCTGATCCGTCACGGGGAAGCCGTCGCGAATGTTCAGCCGATTGTGGCCGGGATGCGCGGCGATGCTGGATTGACGCCGCGTGGCATCGCGCAGGCCGAACGGTTGCGCGATCGCCTTGCTACCAGCGGCGAGATTAAGGCCGATGTTCTGATCTCGTCGATCTTGCCACGCGCCCGCCAGACCGCCGAGATTATCCAACCCGTGTTGGGATTGCCAATCATCTTTGATGATGAGGTGCAAGAGCTGCGGGTCGGCGAGGCTGATGGTATGCCGAATCACGAGGCTTGGGCACTGTTTGGGGTGCCCGATTTCGACCGTTACCCGCTGCGCCCGATCGCTCCCGGCGGCGAGAGCTGGGGTGATTTTGCCCTGCGCGTGAGCCGCGCGCTCACGCGCATCACTACCGAATACGAGAGTAAGACAATTGTGGTGGTCTGTCACGGCGGTGTGATCGACTGCTCGTTCATTCACTTCTTCCGCATGCCGAGTCTGGTGGTGCCGCCAACCGACTTTCATACCCGCAATACCAGCATCACGTGGTGGGAGCGGGTGGAACGGCGGAACCAGCAGCTCTGGCGGCTCAATGCCTATAACGACATCGCTCATTTGCAGGGGATCGGCGCGGTCGAGTCGGTGCGCTGGGAAGACACGCATCCCGCTTCGCCGGTGCCGACCGAGGAGTAGCGCGGTATGTTCAGCTTTCTCGCCGATGGACACGTCGCTAGCCCGCGCGGCTGGCGCGCCGCTGTGGCCGCATGCGGTATCAAGTACGCGAACCGCGACGATCTGGCGCTGGTGGTGAGCGATTATCCAGCCACAGCAGCGGCGGTTTTTACCACCAACGCCGTGAAAGCGGCGCCAGTGCTGTACGATATGGCGCTGATGGCGCAAGGCGGTGATTTGTGCGCCGTGGTGATTAACGCCGGCAACGCTAACGCCTGCACCGGCGTCGATGGCGATGCTGCCGCTGTTGCGATGGCCCGCGCCGTCGAGCAGGCGCTCGATCTGCCACCTAATAGTGTTTTTGTTATGTCAACCGGAACCATCGGAGTGCCGATGCCGGTCGACAAGATTACTCGCGGGATCGCCGAAGCTGCGACCTGCCTGAGCCCCGATCACGGCGTGGCCGTGGCGCGCGCGATTATGACCACCGATACCCGGCCTAAGCATTGCGCCGTTACGGTGACGTTGCCTGATGGGAACGTGATTACCATCGGCGGGATGGCGAAGGGCGCGGGGATGATCCACCCGAATATGGCGACGATGCTGGCCGTGGTGACGACCGACGCCGCAGTGCCGCGCGATGTGCTTGACGCGGCGATGCGGCAAGTGCTTGAGGTGAGCTTTAACAGTATCAGCATTGATGGCGATACCAGCACCAACGACACGTTGCTGGTGATGGCCAACGGTGCGAGCGGCGCGCCGCCGATCACCGATCTGGCTTCACCCGCCGGCGCAGCCTTTGTGGCCGGCCTCACTGCGGTGTGCCAGCATCTTGCCCACGCGATTGTGCGCGATGGCGAAGGCGCGACCCGCTTTGTCACCATCACGGTGCGCGGCGCCGTCAATAACGCTGAGGCTAAGCAAGCAGCGATGACGATTGCCCGCTCGCCGCTGGTCAAGACGGCGCTGTTCGGGGCCGATCCGAACTGGGGGAGGGTGCTGTGCGCAATTGGCTACTCTGGCGTAACGGTTGACCCCAACCGGGTGGTGTTGCACTTCGGCGGCATGCGGGTGCTGGAAAATGGTCTGCCGCTGCCGTTCGATGAGAAGGCGGCGCATAAGCTGCTCGATGTGCCCGACATTACGATTGACGCCGATCTTGGCCTCGGCGACGGGAGCGCCACGGTCTGGACGTGCGATTTTAGCTACGATTACGTGCGGATCAATGCTGAATACCGGACTTGACTATCCCGTGGATCGGGACAGAGATTGGTAGCTATGGATCGTACTGCGCGCCAACAACTTGCCCGTGAGCTGTGCCAGCGCCTCGCCGCGCAGCCGGGAACGGTCGTGGTAGTGGCGGGGATGATTGAACCGCCTACGCCGTTGACCGATTTCGATCCGCTTGAGGTGCTGGCAGTGGTTGAGAGCGCCGTCACGCGCCCCCAGCACAGCTTCATCGTGCAGAATCTGCCGGTGACGATCCATGCCATTGCCGCGGCGGAACTTGCGGCAGTCGTGCGCGCGCCAGACCTGCGCTGGCCGCAGTGGCTGGGTTGGTTGGCGACCCTTCAGCCGCTAATCGGCGATGGTCACAAGGTCAGCGAATGGCTAGCGCAGGCCGGCGCCGTGGCCGAACTCGCTTTCTACCGCAGCATCTTGCCGCACCTGCCGCAACTGGTGTTCGGCGTTTACGGCGAACTCCGCGCCGCCGCCGCGCGCCGCTACGAGCGCGATGCGGTCTTGCTGGCGCCGGCATTGCTTACCGAGCTGCACACCGCGCTCTGTTTGATCAACCGGCGCTGGCCGGCCCAGCGCCGCTTCGCCGGCATCACGGAAAGTTTTTCGTTTCCGTTGCAGCCGCGCGATTGGCCGCAACTAGCCGCAGAGCTGCTCAATGCGCATCAGCTCGACGATATTGTGCGCGTAGCCGGCACGCTCGTCGCCAACTACTGGCAATTGCTAGTACGGTGCAGTTTGACCATTGAATCTCATCAGACCACAGCAACCGCGCCTTTATGATCCGAATGGAGGAATAGCGTCGATGGAACACCGGCTTTGGGGGGGCAGATTTAGCGAACCAACGGCAGCCGAGATGCGCCGGTTCAATGACTCGTTCCGGTTTGACCGGCGACTGGCCGAGGTTGATATTACCGGCAGCATTGCGTGGGCCAGCGCCTTGGCGCAGGCCGGCTTGATCAACGAGACCGAGCATGCCGAGCTGGTGCGCGGCTTAGAGCTGGTGCGGGCCGAATTTGCCAACGGTACGTTCGTGGCGATCGAGAGTGACGAAGACATCCATACCGCTGTCGAGCGCCGGTTGCGCGAACTGATCGGCGATGCCGCGCTCAAACTGCATACTGGCCGCTCGCGCAACGACCAAGTCGCTACCGATATGCGCCTCTACACGATCGGCATTGCTCGCCAGCTCGACCGGCGGCTGCGCGATCTGCAATTGGCACTGCTTGCGCAAGCCGAACAACATACCGATACCCTCATGCCGGGTTATACCCATCTGCAACGCGCCCAACCAATCACGTTCGGCCACTGGTGCTTGGCCTACGTCGAGATGTTTGCCCGCGACCGCAGCCGCTTGCGTGACGCCATTGCCCGCATGCGCGTGTTGCCGCTGGGAGCGGGGGCGCTGGCCGGCAACTCGCTCGGCGTTGAACGCGAGCGGCTGACCGAATTGCTTGATGAATTTGATGAGTTGTCCGCCAACTCGCTCGATGCGGTCAGCGACCGCGACTTCGTGGCCGAGACGCTGTTCGCTTGCGCGCTGATCGGCATTCACCTCAGCCGGCTGGCCGAAGATGTCATCCTCTACGCGAGCAGCGAATTTGGTTTTGTGGAACTGGCGGACGCCTACAGTACCGGCTCAAGTCTGATGCCGCAGAAGAAAAATCCTGATAGTATGGAATTGTTGCGCGGCAAGAGCGGCCGGCTGCTGGGCAATCTAGTGGCGCTGCTGACCGTGCTGAAGGGCTTGCCGCTCACCTACAACAAAGACATGCAAGAGGACAAAGAGCCGCTCTTTGACAGTTTTGACACGCTCGATCTCGGCTTGCAAGTGGCGGCAGCGGCCATCGCCACCATGGCCGTGCGCCGCGAGCGGATGGCTGCCGCGCTCGATGATGCGATGCTGGCCACCGACTTGGCCGACGAACTGGTGCGGCGCGGCGTGCCATTCCGGGTTGCCCACGGCAAAGCCGGCCAACTGGTGCAGCGCGCGATTGCACTGGGCACCAGCCTGCGCCATCTGCCGCTGAGCGAGTATCAGGCGGTCGAGCCAAGCCTTGACGCGAGCATCTATGCCGTGTTCGATATGGCGCGCAGCGTCGACCAAAAAGATTGCTACGGCGGCGCCGCGCCGCAACGAGTCCGTGAGCAATGCGCTCGCTGGCACGAAATCTTAGAGGAAGAAGACAAGTAAGGGCGCAGCCTGCTGTGCCCCCTATGAAGACACCGAAACCTATGACCAGCCCGCTCTACACACCGCCAGTCAGCCTGCCGGTACTCCACATCCGGCCCGACGCCGCCGTATCGATCCGCCGCGCGCGTGTAAGCGACGTGCCGCGGCTCTATGAAATCATCAACTACTACGCTGCCCGCGGCGATATGCTGCCCAAGACGCTCGATCAGCTCTACAACCGGGTGCGCAACTTTAATGTGGCCGAAGCCGATGGCGAAGTGATCGGCTGCGCCGCGTTGCATATCACGTGGGCCGATCTGGCCGAAGTGGTCAGCGTTGCTGTGCATCCGGCATTTCAGGGCCGCGGCGTTGGCCGCCGCCTCGTCGAACCGCTCTTCGTCGAAGCGATTGAGTTGGGCATTCCCACCCTCTTCACGCTCACCTTGCAGGTCGGATTTTTCAGTTCGCTCGGTTTCCGTGAAATACCAAAATTGCGCCTTCCGCACAAAATCTGGCAAGATTGCGTCACCTGCTTCAAACAAGATCGGTGCGATGAGGTAGCGATGATCCGGCAGGTGCCGTAACCTTGATCTTCACAACCCAGAGCGGCGCTTGATCACGCGCTGCTCTGGGTTGTGAGCGCCATCACATATTCCCTAGCCACTCCGCGACGATCTCCTCAATTGCAATGCGCCAAACTGCCCTGTTGCTGGTTGGCATCCAGACATACAATTGCTCCGTATCTCTCTATGAAGCACGACAACATAGGAGTAATCGTATGCCAATGAATAGCACCATTGCCACCGCCATTCTGCTGCTTGTGCTTGGTATCGGCGGCGTCTTTTCAACCGGCGCCGCAACGTCGGCCATTCCCGCCTTGTTCGGGATCGTCTTGCTGGGGTTGGGCGTGGCGATTGAACGATCACCAACCCCGCGCCGCTTTGAGTGGATCGCTGCGCTGGTCGGGTTGATCGGCTTTCTGGCGCCTGTCGCTAACCTTGCCCGCATCATTGGCCAGACCGGTTTGATCATCAACGCGGCTGTCTTTGCGAATATCGTGATGTTGGGTACGTGTGGCCTCTACCTGCTGGTCTGGCTGTGGGAGCAGCGCACCGGCGAGCGGTTACGGATTCGGTAGACAGCGAATGGGACAACGAATGGGGTAACGAATAAACGAATGGGGAAGCAGTACTACCTCCCCATTCGTTTATTCGTTCAATTACTCGTTGTCCCCTACTACAATCCCGGCCAGCCGCTCGATCGCTTTGATCAGCGCGTGATTGCCTTCGTGGCCCAAGCCGGCGGCTTGCAGCGTGCGGTAGAGGTGGAAGACGGTTGATGTGGTGAGCATCGGCGCGCCGACGGCGTCGGCGGCGGCCAGCACCAGCCGTAAGTCTTTTTGTTGCAAGTCGATGGTGAAGCCGGGCCGCCAGTCGCGCCGGATGACCTGCGGCCCCCGGTTCGAGAGCATCCAACTGGCTGCTGCACCGCCGCTGACCGCTGTCAGCGTCTTTTCGAGATCGACGCCGCTGGCCTGCGCGAAGACGAGCGCCTCGCTGATCGCCAACATTGTGCCGACCACCAGAATCTGATTGACCAGCTTGACCGTCTGGCCGGCGCCGTGCCCGCCGACGTGGGTAATTGTTTTGCCCATCGCTTGAAACACCGGCATCGCCCGCTCGACCAGTTCCGCCGGCCCACCCACCATGATGCTGAGCGTGCCGCGCGCTGCGCCTTCGCTGCCGCCACTAACTGGCGCATCAAGGAAGCCGATGCCGCTCTCGCCGAGCCGGGCAGCGAATCGCTGCGCTCCCTGCGGACTGATCGTACTCATGTCGATCATCAGCATCCCAACCTGCGCGCCCTCAATCACTCCCTGCGGCCCGAAGATCACTGCCTCGACATCAGGCGTGTCGCTCACGCAACTGATCACAATATCACTGCGCGCAGCCACCTCAGCCGGCGACGCGGCCAGTTGCGCGCCGGCGGCCACCAACTCATCAGCGCGCCCCGGTGTGCGGTTCCAAACCGTTAGCGGAAACCCAGCGCGCAAGATGTTGGCCGCCATCCCGCGACCCATAATGCCCAATCCGATAAAGCCGATCCGTTCGGTCATGGCATTCTCCTCGTTGCTATGTGCGTGGTGCAACTAATGGTATCATACCTGCCAGTGGGCAAATCATGCTGTTTCTGGAGTCGCACGGCCGTGCGGCTCTACAGGAGGGATCAATTCGCTATGCCTGCTGCGCTCGCCGATCTGCTCGTGCTCGATCTCAGCCGGGTGCTGGCCGGTCCCTACGCCACAATGGTGCTCGCCGATCTAGGGGCACGGGTGATTAAGGTTGAACAACCCGGCCTTGGTGATGAAACCCGCCAGTGGGGGCCACCTTTTGCCGAGAATGGCTTGAGCGCCTACTTCATTGCTGTTAACCGTAATAAGCAGAGTATTGCCGTCAACCTCAAGCATCCTGACGGGCAAGCGATTGTGCGCGCGCTCGCTCGCCGGGCCGATGTGCTGATCGAGAACTTCTTGCCGGGGACGTTGGCGCGGATGGGGTTGGGTTATGACGATGTGCGCGTGCTGAATCCGGGGTTGATCTACTGTAGCATTACCGGTTATGGCCAATCTGGCCCCGACGCGCTGCGGCCCGGCTACGATACGGTGATCCAAGCTGAAGGCGGGTTAATGAGTGTCACCGGCGAACCCGATGGCCCGCCGCTTAAGACTGGCGTGGCCGTCGCAGACATCACCACCGGCCTGTACGCCGCCACCAGCATTTTGGCCGCGCTGCACTACCGCGCGCAGAGCGGCGCCGGCCAGTATATCGACATTGCCCTCTTTGATGTGCAGCTCAGTTGGTTAGCGAATGTCGCCTCGGCCTACCTCGTTTCCGGCCAACCGCCGCGGCGCTACGGCAACGGTCACGCCACGATCGTGCCATACCAGCCCTTTGCCGCCGCCGACGGCTATCTGATGATCGCGGTTGGCAACGACCAGCAATTCGCCCGCTTCTGCGCTGCGCTCGAACACCCAGAATGGGTGGCCGACGAACGCTTCGCCACCAACCCGGCCCGCGTTGCCCACCGCGCCATCCTCGTGCCGATGATCGCAGAGGTCATTGCCCGCGAGCCGGTTGCCGTCTGGCTGGAACGGCTACGCGCTGCTGAAGTGCCGTGCGGCCCGGTGAACGACATTCCAACCGCGCTGCACAGTCCGCAGGCGCAAGCGCGGGCGATGGTGCAGAGTATTGACGGCGTGCGCATGGTTGCTCCCGCCCCTAAGCTGAGCGAAACCCCGGCGACGATCCGCAGGGCGCCGCCTGCGCTTGGCGCGGATACCGAAGCCATTTTGCGCGAAATGGGTTATGAACCTGATCAAATCAGCGCGCTGCGCGCAGCCGGAGTGGTGGGGTGATTAAGCGACGAGAAAGGCTAAGCCGCGCTGCACCGTCGCTGTGAAATCCGGCGGATAGTCGTGGCCCACGCCGCGGCGCACTTCAACCTCGCATGGCATACCGGCCTGCTGGAGGGTCGCGACCCACTCTTGCACTGGCTGAGAGAGATTATCGAGGTCGCCGATCACCACGTACCCCCGCGTGTGCGGATCAGCATGCACGAGCAGCGGCTCAACCTGCTCTGGCCGGATCGCCGGCGCAACGGCGAGAAACCGGTTCACGGCGATGGCCCCGCTCAATGCCGCGCGCACCGCGAGCGCCGCTCCCATCGAAAAGCCGCCAATCACCGTCACCGGCAGCGGCGCTAGCTCAGCCAGATGCTGGCGCAGCTCGGCTATCGCCTGCGCTGTATCGGTCCAATGGTAACGGTTGGGATCCCAAAGCTGGGCCGATTGCAACATCACTACCCGCCAGCCAAACGCCGTCGCTGGTTGCCAGTAGTCACCATCACTCGCGATACTGCCGCCCGCCCCGTGCAGCGCAACGAGCACCCCCTGCGCCGCCTCCGCCGGTTCCCACACCCGGCGCTGCGGGGTTGCCACGGCCTGCGCTTGCGCGTATCGCTGCTGAAACAGAACCTGCAACTGCGCGAACGCATCCGTTCCCCGCACAATATCGAGATCAGGATCGCGCAGCATCCGCTCGTGATACCAGAGACCCCGATCGGCGGCGTGTTGCAGCCAACCAATGGCGCCGGCCTGATCGCCCATAGTACTGGCAAGGCACGCTCGCCAGAACAAGAGATCGCTTTCGTATTGCGGGAAGAGGGGTGCTTGTTGCTCGATTAACGCCAGCGCCATCGCATACGAATGCTGGTTATAGAGCGCAAAGACTTGGGCCCGCAACACGCGAAAAGCCGCTTCAGTCATCGCAATATCCTTGTCATAGGCAGTCAATACGTGCAGTACACGCGGCGTACTGTGGTCAACGCAGCCATCCAACGCACTCAAGGAGGTATGGAGTGCGGCAGTCAAACTGCCGCACCACGTGGCGCCTATTAAGTATCCTATCACCCGCCCGCTCATGCTACAATGCCGCTACCCGCAGACAATTGGCGTCTGCGGCACGCAGACGGAGAGACGGCAATGCGACATGAACTGCACAGTCCTGCTGGCACGGTCGTGATCGATAACGCTGGCCGGATGGTCTTCTTCCACAACGGTCGCGAGGCGCTGCGTGGCTACGGCGCAGTAGCCCATGCCTACGGCGTTGATTTTCCCATTACCGGCGTCGCCGGCGCCGACGTCACCGCGCATCATGCCCGCATTCATTACACCACCACTCGCCCGGAAGTCACGTTGCGCGCCGAGATCGAAGCAACCCCAACCGGCTTTCGCTTGGTCTGGTCTGGGCCGCCCCATCTCCACGCGGTAAGGGTTGAGTGGCAGCTTGATCCGGGCCGGCCATGGTATGGCATGGGAGAGCGCATCTTCCAGCATTGGCCGCTCGATAGCGCGCCAGTCGTTTCCGATCCGTTCGAGCCGATCGACCATGGCCGCGATGGCACGCTGAACATCGCCACCCCCTTCTGGCTCAACGCTGCTGGTGCGGCGATCTTGCTTGAGGAAGGCGATGGCGAGTTAGCAGTGACGATGGATCGAGCAGGAGATGGTTTGTTGCGCATCACCAGCCGCGGAGCGCCGCCGCCACCCAACCTCGGCTTTGACGAGCGTTATGCCGCGCCCGGCCCCAACTTCGCCAGTCACGTCATTCTAGCCGCCAATGCCCCGGCTGCGTTCCATGCCGCGTTGCCATTGCTTGGCCGCCCGACCGCCGCCCCGCCGCGCGATCTCTTCGCTCGCCCGATCTGGACGACGTGGGCGCATTATAAGATGCACATTACCCAGCGCGATGTGACCGAGTTCGCCACCCAAATCGTCGCTCGCGGCTACCCCTACTCGGTGCTCGAAATTGATGACCGTTGGCAGCGCGGCTATGGCGCGTATGTGTTCGATCAACGCAAATTTCCCGATCCGCGCGCGATGATCGATGAGCTGCATGCGGCTGGGTTTAAGGTCACGCTCTGGACGCCGATCTTCTTCGATCCAGCCGATCCAGCCTTTGCCGTCGCTGCCCGGCGCGGCTACCTGATCCGCCATCCTGCCGATGGCTCGCCCTACCTCGTGCGCTGGTGGCAAGGCTACGGCGGCGTGCTTGACTTGACCAATCCTGAAGCGGTGGCATGGTGGCTGAGCGAACTCCGCGCGTTGCAAGCCGAAACTGGGGTTGACGGCTTCAAGTTTGACGCCGGCGAAGCCAACTTCATCCCGCCCGACGCCATCTGCTATGCGCGAGAGCCGCGCCGCCGCTACGCCGACCGCTACACCGAGTTTGTCGCCGATCACTTCGCCTACACCGAAGTGCGCGCCGGTTGGCGCAGCCAGCGGCGCGGCATCCTCTTCCGCGAGTGGGATAAGTGGAGCCGTTGGGGGATTGATAACGGCTTGCATAGCGTGCTGACGCAAGCGCTGACTCTGAGTGTCTGCGGTTTCCCATTCGTTTTGCCCGACATGATTGGCGGCAACGCCTACCAAGACGAAGTGCCCGACGGCGAACTCATGGTGCGTTGGACGCAATTGAGCGCATTGTTGCCAACCATGCAGTTCAGCGTCCACCCGTGGCAGTACGGCGCTGAAGTTGATGCCATCTGCCGGCAGTATGCCCACTTGCACACTGCACTCGACTCGTATCTCGCTGAACTGATCGATGAAAACCTGCGCGATGGTACACCGCTGGTGCGCCCGCTGTTCTGGCACGATCCCAATGATGAGCAAGCGCTGCGCTGCAACGACCAATTCCTGCTCGGAGCGCGCTACCTCGTCGCGCCGGTGGTGCAGCCGGGTCAGCGCCAACGCGATCTCTACCTGCCGGCAGGCGTCTGGCGCGATTACTGGAGCGGTGCGATCCATCAGGGGCCGGCTCAGTTGACCGACGTGCCAGCGCCGCTCGAGCAGATGCCGCTGTTTGAGCGGCAGGAGTGATTGGAGAAGTCGTCTAGGAGTTGCTATTCAACGAGCGCGATCTTCTGCTATGGAGTGCGGCAGTTTAATTGCCGCACTCCATACAGTTGCGAGCAGGCACAACTTTACGTTATTTGAAATCAGATCCAATGAATCTAATGTACCGAACAAGGTAACGAATGACTGTTTGATTGAAGTCAATTTGCAGGCCAGCTAACATTCCATCCTTGCTCTTTCGTCCAGCTTTTACTTCTTTGGTCGAAAAGTAAGCCGTAACTGCTGGATCAACGCTTTCCCGGATGATCCAGTTCGCATCTGGCACTTCATTGCTGGAAGAAAACCAGATGGATAATTGAGTTGGTGTTTGCCGTAATAAGAAATTACCTCCTCGCAACTCATCATTATCTATCGTATGCGAACCTTTTGGGCACGTTTCTGAGAAGTGAATATCATTCAGCGGCAATCCGCCGCGTTGCCAAGCGCTCTCGATCGCCGCAATGCGTCCATCTTGCTGGTAGAAGACGCACATGAGATTGCCAAACAGCGGACGAACGTCTTGTTCAGTGATACGGCTAAGCTGAAGCAAGAAACCGCCACGCCAATTGTCAAATTCAAAGACGATCTTACCCGGCTGGCTGATAGGATGCATAAGCTTCTCCTCCCAACATCACAAACGCGATCACCTCCGCCACCCGCGCCCGCCATGCCGCCTCGTTGTGATCCGCGCCGGGAAACTTGCGCGTGAGCCAATCGTGGCCATGCCGATACCCGGCCTGCCGCATCCACTCGTCCATCCGCTGCTGGAACGGCTCATATTCGGCGTCAAGGCCAACCGTGCCGTAATCGAAGTAGAAGCGGTGGCGGCCCGGCGGCGGCAAGAGCGCCGCCAATTCATCAACCAAGATAGTGCCGCCCGCCGGCCAGTGAGTCGAGAGACACCCCGCACCGTGAAAGACATCCGGGTAGCGGCAGAGACCATAGAGCGAGACTAACCCGCCCATGCTCGATCCCATGATGAAGGTATTGGCTTGATCGGGCAGGGTAGGGTAGTGGGCATCGACAAACGGCTTGACCTCTTCGACTAGAGAGGCCAGATACGCATCCGACACCGGCTCGCCGCCCATCCGCTCGATAATGCTATCCCATCCGCGCGTTTGGCGGAGCGCCTCAAACGGTTGTTGCGGCGCATATTCGCGCCAGCGTTGATCGGTACACCAAATCCCAACCACAATCGCGCCGGGCCAGCCTCGCTCGGCGCGCAATCGCTCAATCGCCTGATCAACTGCCCAAACCTCGCCGTCGGCCCGGAGGGCGGGATCAAACAGGTTTTGGCCATCGTGCATGTAGATGACCGGCAGGCCTTGATCGCCTATCGCTGCCGGCAGCCAGATATCAACCGGACGTGATGGAACATAGCGGCTGGTGATGTTCGTATGGCGAGTGAGAGGCATAAACCGATTCCCTTTGCTTCACTGTGATGCTACCGCCCTAACTGGTACGTGATCACCCCATCGGCGCGGGTGCCGATCCAGAGCACCCGCCGCTGATCAACCGCTAGCGCCAGCGGTTCAGCGCCGGTAAAACCCGAATCACGCGGCAGAAAGTTGCGCCATGTCCGGCCATCGTAACGGAGCAGAAAACCGCCGGTGGTGAGCGGACGGGCCGCGCCGATCCATAGTTCGCCGGGAGCCGGCTCGATCAAGGTCGTGATCGTCTGTGCCGGCAACTGCCGGTTGGCGGTGGTCAGCCACTCCCAGCGCGTGCCATCCCACCGCGCCAGCCCTTCACCCAGCGTCGCTACCCACACGATGCCGTTGTGATCAACTAGAATGGCCGAGACGCCGGCCCCGCCAAAGCCATCGGCGCGATCAAAATGCTGCCAGACGCCGGTAGCCAGCGTGTAGCGGCTGACCACGCTAAGCCCGCCAAACCACACGGCGCCGGCAGGATCATACCCAATCGCGAGCACCAGACCGCCGCGCGCCGCTGGCGGCAACGGCTGCCAGCGACCATCAGGGTGGCGCACGGCGCCGCC